>CALKHD010000107.1 GCA_938092195.1 uncultured Flavobacteriales bacterium
TAATCTTTGAGCGCCCCCACATTGGGGTCGATGGACATGCAATTGTCGTTCAGCACCACAATCATGTTGTTGTCCTCCCAACCTCCGTGGTTCAACCCTTCAAAGGCCAGGCCTGCCGTCATGGCTCCGTCGCCGATGACCGCAATGTGCTGGCGGTCTTCTCCTTTCAGTTTGTTGGCCACAGACATGCCCAACGCGGCACTGATGCTGGTCGAACTGTGTCCCACCCCAAAGGTGTCAAATGGACTTTCACTGCGCTTGGGAAAACCACTCAAGCCCTTGTGAACGCGGTTGGTGTGGAACCGATCCCTGCGTCCAGTGAGGATTTTGTGTCCGTAGGCTTGGTGACCTACATCCCATACAATCTGGTCCTCTGGAGTATTGAAAACGTAATGCAGGGCCACGGTCAATTCCACCACGCCCAAACTGGCGCCAAAGTGCCCCCCTTTTTCACTCACCACGTCAACAATGAACTGCCGGAGTTCGTCACAAACTTGGGGGAGGTCCTCCACCGCAAATGAATTTCGCAGATCCGAAGGCTCAACAATCTTCGAGAGGAATGGACCGGCGGAATAAGGAGCGTCTGACATGATAGAAATCCCGTTCTATTGCAGGGAGTAGGGAACAAACAAACTTAACCCTTTCATGTTCCCGACTGCAAGCAGAGGGCCGGTCGACTGGGAAGATGTCAGGCTTGAACCACAGCCGTGGCGAGGGCAGACAACATGGCCCTGCCGTCGGTGTTGCCGAGGGCTTCGCTGCATGCACGCTCGGGGTGAGGCATCATCCCAAAAACATTGCCATTGGCATTGCAGACTCCAGCAATGTGGTCCACCGAACCGTTGGGGTTGAATTCATCTTCAATCCCGCCATCGGGTCCGCAGTATCGGAACAAGATTTGATCGCCATCCTCAATGGCATCCAGCCCGGCGTCGTCGATGGTGTAGTTGCCTTCACCGTGCGCAATGGGAATGCACAAGGGCTGACCATCGGGCAAGCTGGCCGTCATGGAGGCCATTAAAGACTCAGGGCGCAGCAAGACATTGCGGCAAATGAACTTTCGGTTTTCGTTGTGCCGGAGCGCACCGGGCAACAGCCCCGCCTCACACAACACTTGAAAACCGTTGCAGACGCCGAGCACAAGCCCGCCTCGTCCAGCATGGGACACGACCTCCTCCATGATGGGGGAGAAACGAGCGATGGCTCCACTGCGGAGATAGTCTCCGTAGCTGAAGCCACCGGGCAAGACGACCAGATCGACCCCTTTCAGGTCGCGGTCTTTGTGCCATAGCCTCTCGACATGGAAACCGAGTTCCGTGCCTAGGGCATATTCCATATCATGGTCGCAGTTGGACCCGGGGAAGGTGATGACGCCGACTTTCACATCGGCGAAGTTCGGAAATCCCGGCTCACTTTCAGCGTGCCACGCGCCAAGTCTTTTGACGGCCCGTTTGTTCACCATACCAACGGATCAAAGAAACCGCTGGCATGGCACCCGCATCCATGATCAAAGGCACGCCAGGTGCACCTTGCATGGACATCACCACGCGGCCGGTCAAGTCAAAAACCTCTGCAGAAAACACCTCTTGAGGGTGGTTCAAACTCCAGCCCGATGAAATGCGCTGCAGCGTTGGATCGATTGCATTGACCGCCTCTCCAATGCTGCTGACCACCTCCACGGTGACCACGACTTGGTAGGTGTCCGAGCAGTAATCATTCCAAGCATTCAGGCCCACGGTGTAGGAACCTGGTTCGGTGTAAACGTGGGTCGGGCTCATTTCTGAACTGCTGCCGCCGTCACCAAAACTCCATTGATGAGAGGTCGCGCCGGTGCTCATGTTGTTGAATGTGACTTCAGCCTCCCCGCCTACCAAGGCCACCACGGTGGACTCCGCGTCCATTTCCGCCACCACTTGAGGGGCCTCCAACACCTCTACAGAGGCGCTGTCTGAACACCCGTATGCATCGGTGATCACAGCAAAAAACACGCCGGCCTGTTCCACTTCAATGGATGTGCCGGTGTCGCCGTGCTCCCATTCTACCGAATAAGGGGCTTGGCCTCCATCCATGTCCAAGGCGATTCCACCATGGTCATCGTAACACCCAATGTGGTCTGGCATGGCCTGAACTTCAAAAGCCACGCCTCCAGCAGCATTTGAATTCACTTCCAACTCCCGTGACAGATCCATGCACCCTTCGGTCAAAGCCGTCAACACGTAAATGCCTTCAGCCAGGTCGGCAAACACACCCCCTTCCTGGTCTCCCACAAAGGTTCCGGCCGCTTCTCCATTGATGTCCACCAAGGTGAACGCGGTGGTTTGGTCTGGACCAGAAACCACAACGGTTCCATTGGTTGCTGTCGCACAAGATGTTGCGGTGACTTCGGCGGCAATCGTCCCCCCTACAATCAAGTTGAACCTGTGATGATCGCTGCTGCTGTTGCAGGTGAAACTGTATGAAAAGCCGGGCTCGATGCCTTCGGTCAATCCAGTTTCAATGTCCTCCAAAGACAGACAAAAGTTTTCGGGAACGCTGGGCATGTTGATCGTCAGTTCTTCTCCGTTCCCTGCTTTGATGTAAACGGGGATCACCTGTGCGTCGCCATGCGTGGCATTCACCATCACTGGAATCGAATCCGAAGTGTGGGTGTAGATGTCCAAATTGTTCCGGCCGCGGAAGGCAGACGAGAACATGGCGTCTTCAAGCCGGTCGTACTCTGAAGCATGGCCACCATCGAAGCCAACTGAGCACTGCTCCCTGCTGGATGCGTTCTTCATTTCCATGGCCAACAAGCCACTGGATGGAGAGGCAGACTGGAGTTCCCAAGTGGACCTGGGAACCAAGCAAGAAGGTGTGAAGTCCAGAGAATAGGTGGTGTCTGCGATCGTCCAAAATGCCTCTCCCGGGGAGAAAACCCCCTTGGATCCAAAGGTTCCAACTCCCGCCACTTGTACCGTGTACGTGAGCAAACTGTCCACCCATTGATAAGTCGCGCCATGGTTACCTGGGCCAGATTCAGTCGCCAAATTCAAATCCACAAAACCAGTCAACGGATTGCAAAGCAAGTTCCACCCGCGCCAAAACGAATTCGGAGCTTCCCCTGTGACTTGTATTTGGGCCTCTGTGACCGGCTCGCCTGAGATGGAATAGGCGTAAGATCCGGCTGGAAGGGCACAAGAGTAACCTGTTCCCACAGTCAACTCGTCCTCTTCGACAAGCGTTGTGTACGAGGTCCCCGTTTCCTGCCAACCCTTCACGTAAACCGCTCCTGGAAGACCCAAAAAACATTCTGCTGTGGAACCAGATACGCCCGACCCCATCATGTGGGTGTACGGGTTGATTTTGTCCCAATCAAAACGACGAGTGAGCTCGCCTGTGACCACGCCTCCGGAAGAGGTCAACCCTGATTCGCCCTCCAAAACAAGGAGGCCATTGGTGGTCAACTCGGCATCGGAAATGTGAAGTTCTGAGGTCACCACAAGGGTGTCCACGATTTGGGTGATTCCTTCACCCAAGTCAATGCGATCCAAGACAGCAGGTCCGCAGTCATGCGGGCCTTCACCCACAAAGACAACCCAACCTTGGCCATCGACTGTTCCCTCTGAAGCCCAGCTTGAGGACACCTCAATCGTGGACGTGGTCGGAAGAACCAAGGCGCCTCCACTTTGAATGGCCACCGACTCAGCCCGCACAGTGTCGCCAGCTTGCGCCTCGACCTGGTGGCCAGGCATCACCGTGACTTCGTGCTGTGCATCGGGAATGCACGTACAGTCCCAGGTGGACGGTTCATTCCATGTTCCACTTTGGATGGAAACCACCGCTTCGCCCACAGAGGATTGAGCCAGGGAAATGGCGCTAGACAACAAAAGAAGGAGGGTCACATTGAACTTCATGTGGCCCCTTACGCTTCATTCTGATGGAAGGTTACGTTGCGGTGGTCCCCAAGAAATAAGCGGCCCCAGCGGCCATGGCAACCATGAACCAAGGCACCATGCGGGCTCCTTTCCACCCTTTGGGCCAAACCCAGCCCAAAGTCCAAGCGCAGAAAAACGCAAAGGCCGAATACAGGGTGTCATCCCCCACTCCAGGAATCTGAATCCCCATTCCAAGGGTGGCCAAGCCCAGCAAAAACACCCCCGTCCATTGGGTCACCTGTCTGGCGTAGCGCTGGCGCGCAGTGGCCCGGGACAGGGACTTTTGTCGGGTCAACCACCCTACTCCGGCCAAGGGGAGCAGTCCAAAAGCCGGCCATTGCACCCTTGAATTCGATGGCTCCATGGCCCAAGGCCAGTGGACAGCACCCTCCATCCACCATGTGTGGGCTTCATAGAGACCGAGCGGAGCCACTGCGCCCAGGAGAAACGCCAGGGTTTCTGAGGGGCGAAAGGGGCGCAGAGACAAAGCCACAATGGGCAGCACAAGCACCCAAAGAAAAAGCGAATCCGATAAAAATGGAGCCAACGCCAAGGCCATTCCCATCCAAAAAAATGGGCTACCCGAAACATCCCCTTCCCTCAAAGTCAAAGACAGGCGCAACGCAAACAGAACCAGAACGCTGCCCCACCACAACTCAGCCGGCGTGATGTAAACCAATGGGGCCGCGCTGATCGCCCAAGCCCAGCTGGGTATGCCCGTCGGCTTGCTTCGCATGCCAGACTCTATGTGCATCAAATGGATCACCCTGCTTCCTGCAATCACACCCAACCCACCTAAAATGGGGGGCCATTCCAAAGACGAGACACCTGAACCAATGGCCCCAACCGCGACGAGCAGGACCACCAAAACAGGAATGATGCCCCAAGAAGCCGGTTGATTGGACTGAAGAAGGTGAAGCATGCCGAAAGGTGACTAAATTTGCCGCATCAAAGTGACCTCATGAACCTCCAGGAACTCATTACCCCCGTCGGCAAGTTTGTCGAGTGGACCTTCGAGACGGTCCTCGTCCCCGCGAGTGACCCCATCAACCTGGCCGTGATTGCCCTCATTTTGGGCGGCCTCGCATACTGGCTCCGCACGCAGAGCAAATTCACAGCCAAGGCCCGCCAAAACGGAGACCTCATCTGAGGTCCCCCTTTTTTCTCGTTCCATCATCCCACCGACCCGATGTCGGAGCGGAATTGAACGCCTTCGAATTCGACCTTCTCGGCCAATTTGTAAGCCTGTTCAACGGCCTTTTCAAGTTCTGCGCCCAACCCCACTGAGGCCATGACCCTGCCTCCAGCGGTCAACACCTCTTCGCCTTCCAGCTTCGTTCCAGCATGGAAAAGCAACTGATGGTCACTCCGGTCCTTGGGGTTTGGCAGGTTGATTTTTTTGCCTTTGGCGTATTCTCCTGGGTAGCCCTGACTCGCCAGCGTCACTGTGGCGGCAGCCTTGGGTGAAATCGCAACATCGATTTCTGAGAGCAGTCCGTTGGACAACCCGTCCATCAAGTGCAGCAAGTCCGTCTCCAACAAAGGAAGAATGATTTGGGTTTCGGGATCGCCCAATCGGCAGTTGTATTCGATTACATAGGGATCGCCCTGAACCTTCATCAATCCGAAAAACAAGAATCCGCGGTAGGGAATCCCATCGCGTTGGATGCCACGAATGGTGGGAATCACCACCTGATTCTTCACCTTCTCCATGAACTCAGGCGTCACGTGTGGGACTGGACTGATGGCCCCCATGCCTCCCGTGTTGGGCCCCGTGTTCCCCTCTCCAATCCGCTTGTAATCCATGGCTGAGGGCAACAAGCGCCAAGCCTCTCCATCGGTGACGGCAAACATGGAGACTTCCACGCCCTTGAGGAATTCTTCAATGACCACTTCCTTGCCTGCATCCCCAAAAGCGGCACCGCGAATCATGTCGCGAACGGCCTTGTCCGCTTCTGAGTAATCTTCGGTCACGATGACCCCCTTTCCTGCGGCAAGGCCACTGGCTTTGACCACGTAGGGTGGCTTCATGGTTTTCAAAAAGGCCGTGGCCTCGCGCACCTGTCCCTTGCCAAACGACTTGAACTTCGCCGTGGGTACCCGGTGGCGTTTCATGAACTCCTTGGCGAACTTCTTGCTGCTCTCCAGCTGAGCGCCTTCCTTTCCCGGACCGATCACCGCTACAGACTCAAGGCCCTTGGCTTTGGCAAAATGATCCACGATGCCCGCAGCCAGCGGCGCCTCAGGGCCGACCACAATCATGTTGATGTGAGTCTGACGGACAAAATCCTCCACGGCCGAAAAATCCATCGGATTGAGATCGACATTGCTTCCTATGTCAGACGTTCCAGCATTGCCGGGACCAAAAAACAGCTCCTCCAGCAGTGAGCTTTTAGCCACTTTCCAGCCTATGGCATGCTCGCGGCCGCCGGATCCAAGTATGAGTACACGCATCGCACCTCAAAACTACCTTCGCAACGGACCCGGATGGGACCATGTTTTCAACACCCTGCGACCATTCCTCACCAATCTGGGGCCCAGACACCATTAGATTGGCCCCAAAAGACACAAACAACGCATGCCAGAGCAACCACTTTTGAGTGTGGTGATCATCACCCGCAACGAATCACACAACCTGCCAAGGCTGTTGGAGTCTGTGCGCGGTGTGGCCGACGACGTGGTGGTGTTTGATTCGGGCAGTGAAGACGACACGGTGAGTTTGGCCCAATTAGCGGGCGCTCGTGTATTCGACTGCCAATGGCAGGGGTGGTCGGCCACCAAAAACAAGGCCAATGCAGAAGCCAAAGGGGCCTGGACCTTGAGTTTGGATGCCGATGAGGCATTGACCCCAGACTCTGCAGCGGCCATTCTCTCGCACATCCAAGGCCCTTTACGCAACGAATCGGGGGCATTGCGGGTGGGCGAAATCAACCGATTGACTCGCTATTGTGGCCAGTGGATTCACCACAGCGGATGGCATCCGGATCGGAAAATTCGGCTTTGGCCTACTGATTCCGGCGTATGGAAAGGCGCCATCCATGAAGACGTTCTGTTCGACGGAAATGTGGACATCCTGCGCCTTCAAGGCCATGTAGAGCACCACAGCTATCCTCATCCCGCTGACCACCTGAGCCAAATTGAACGTTTTGGAAGGGTCTGGGCTGAAGACCAGCACCAACGAGGGAAGTTCACCCCCTTGCCCCTGGTTTGGGCCAAAGTCGCCGCCCAGTGGATCAAAACATGGGTTGTCAAGGCGGGCTTTCTCGATGGCCGAGCGGGGTGGGTCATCGCCCGCAGAAGCGCCTGGGCCACGTGGCGCAAACACGCCCGCCTTCGGGCGTTGTGGGCGCCCACAACGCCATCTCCAAAACGGGTTTTGTTGGCCAGGACAGATGCTTTGGGGGACCTTGTCGTGACTTTGCCTTTGGTGAGGGCTTTGAAAGAGAGACACCCTGGGGTCCAAGTGGACTTGCTGGTGCGAGGCTATGCCATTCCGGTGGCCAGACAGGCATTGGGTGTAGATGATGTGGTGGAATGGTCCTCAGACATGGCCAATGACCCGAATGGCGCAGGCGCGCATGCCATCCAAGCGGGCAACTACGATGCCCTGGTTATGGCGTATCCCGAAAAATCGGTGGTGGTGGCAGGCCGAGCAGCCGGTGTTGCCATTCGCATCGCCACGGGAAACCGATGGCACACCCTGAGGCGAGTGACGCACAGGATTTGGGACAGCCGACACAGTTCCGGCGGCCATGAGGCTTGGCACGGCCTGCGGATGTTGCTCCCACTCGGGGTTGAGTCCGACTTTCCATTCCGCCGTTCGGTGGGGTTGAAAGCACCCAAATCAGACCAAAAAGTGGCGCAAATTCTTGAAGAATTGGGGGGGTCACCCGTTCTCCTTCACCCCGGATCCCACGGAAGTGCCGGAAATTGGGGACCTCATCGCTTTGCTGAATTGGCCTTGCGATTCGCACAAGAAGGGCATACAGTGGGCATCACGGGAACGGACTCAGAACGGCGCAGCTTTGAACCACACTGGCCAAATCACGAATGGATTCACGACTTGGGCGGCCAGCTCGACTTGACCCAACTTATGGCCTTGCAAGCCCAATCCAAATTGGTGGTGGCTTCCAGCACTGGGCCCCTTCACACGGCTTCTGCCATGGGCATTCCAGTCCTTGGCTTGTACGGCACCCATGCTCCAGAATGGCCAGAAAGGTGGGCGCCATTGGGGCCCAAGACGCACATTCTTCAGGCCCTCAACACAACCCCTGAAGGACAGCTTGACTTGACGGTGGAGGAGGTCTTTACTGCGGCGCTGAAGGCCCTTTCCTGAGCCAACCCCTGCTGGCAAAGGCGGGAAAGGCCAATACCCACAAGGCCAGAGTGACCCCGGCTTGGGTTTCCAGCGTGTCTTCGGTCCAGCAACTCAAAATCAAGACCAACAGCCCCGGCCAAGCTTGACGCGTCGTGAGGACCACAGCATGGCCCATCAACCACAACAAGAGCCCTGAGATGCCCAAGCCCAAAATCAATGACAGGTATTGATGGTGTGCCCGTTCTCTTGATCCAGCAGGCCAATGGTCAAAATGCCCTTCATAAACGGCCATCATCGCTGTGTCCTTGTCTCCAGAACCCACCCCAAAGGCCCACCCTGCCGGGGACATTTCTGAAATGGCCACACGGGCCACTTTATGGTAAGACATGCGCGACAAAATGCTGTCATCAAAGGGGGTAGACCCATCCAACCAACGGCCCCAATTGAAGCAAATGCGATTCCACCGCCTGGACCAACCCAAGCCATTCCACTCGATGACCGATGGATACCCGGAAACAATCGCCTGAATCTCATCGGATGTCAAGGTTGCGACTCCTTCCTTGTCTTTGTTGAGCCCTTTGGAGCTCAGAAAGCGGATGAGCCTTCCTTGGACTTCTTTGAATGGCGTTTCGCTCCTTTTGCTCCACCCATCGGCCAACTCTCCCCAGGCAATGTTGGTCCATATGAAATGGCCATTTTCGGTGACCCTGCGGTCCAAGTTGTGGAAATAGCGCTCCCCCCCTTGACTGGACTCGAGCACCTGATTGGGATGGGGATGGTCGTTGGGCAAGCTCCACCACAAAAAGAAAAACAGCAGAGCTCCAAGGCCGGTCGCAATAAATGCGGCTCGCCGAAGGGCCTTCATCTCTGGCCATTTCCATTCTGGGTTACCGCTGTTCCTGGCGCACAAGATGGGCAACCACCAGATGCTGGTGAGGGCTCCCAAGGCCAAGCCCGAAATGCTCTCAGTCCAGGTCCAGGCCAAAACAGCGAAAAAGACAGATGACCAACCCCAATATTTGCTGAGCACACCTGACGCCAGGGGCAGCAAAGCCGCCCACCACAATCCAAACCGGATGTGCGAGATGAAGCGGGAAGCAGACCTGCCTCCGAAAGGTTGGCCGTCCCACAGGTCCAAGCACACAATGCACGCAGTGGCCAAGCCAGCGCTGAACACCGCGCACTTCAGCACTCGTTCCACGGACGACTTGGACAAAAACGATCCTTCTTTGGCGGCCAACAGGGCCATTCCAGCAACAGCCAGTGGCAATTTCACGCGAACGTCATTCAACGCCAACATGGGATCGCTCCACGCCGAGGAAAAACCCGAAAGCGCCACGAAAGACAAGAGTGCGAGTCCAGCGAATCCAACTCGTTTGTCTCTGAACCCTGATGATTCAGAAGTTGGACCTTGAATGAAGGAATAAATCGCGGCCAAGGCCAACGCACCTGTGGCGATGCTCATGCCCGAATTGGACCAAGGGAACGCCAAGGCCAAAGCACACCATGCCAGGGTCCATGCCCTTTCGGGCTTGGGCCAAGACCTCATCTCTTGGGCCCTTCCTGTTCTGTTTCCGTGGGACGGCTCTCACCGATGATGCCGGTCAGCTCATCGCCAAAGGCCCTTTGCGCCCGCAACACCGTCGGGTCTTCAGCAAGACTGCGTTCGACCATTCCTGCAGCCAGGTGGTATCGCAGAACCACTTCTTCCTCGATCGCTTGTTTGATTTCCTCTTCAAACAGGTTCAAGTCTCTCTCCAAGTTGGGCTCGATGCTCGATGTCAATGCCTTCATGGCATCGGCGGCCACTTCATCATATTGCTCGATTTCGAGGACTTCGGCCAGGTCATCCAAAATCACCATGCTTTCGGTAGAATATTCAAAGCCTGCCTGTTCCAAATGGGTCTGAAAATCAGACCATGTGTCGTCACTAAGCCCATAGGACACCGGATCGGGAACATCACTGCTGTCGAGACTGGACGCCACTTTGGTGGCAAAATCAAAGACTTCAAAATCCGACAACAACCGCTCCATCAAGGTGGACATAAATGGGGTCTCCACTTCGATGTCTGGCTGGATGCCTCGGCCCTCGATCACAGGTCTTCCGCCGATGGTCTCGAATGTCCGGAGCAAAGAATCAGAGACGGCAATCGCTTTTCCCTGCGCATTTCTTTTTCCTCCATAATCCAAGCGCTGAATGCACCGTCCACTGGCCGTGTAATACTTGGCCACAGTCACCTTCAGGCGGGTGTTAAACGCCATGTCTTTGGTTTGCTGCACCAACCCTTTTCCAAAGCTTTCCATGCCCACAATCAACGCCCTGTCCAAATCCTGAAGGGTCCCACTGACAATCTCTGATGCGCTGGCTGATTTGCCGTCAATCAAAACCACCAAAGGCATATCAGGTGCCGTGGGCCGTCCCAATGCCTTGTACGACTTGTTCCATTTTTCGCTCTTGCCCTTGGTGGACACAATTTCGGTCCCTTTGGGCACGAACAGGTTCACGATGCTCACGCTCTCATTGAGCAATCCGCCTCCATTGCCTCGCAAATCGAAAATCAGATTTTCCATCCCTGCAGAGTCGCGGAGGGCCATGAGCGCCTTGCGCACCTCTCCCGCAGATCCGCGTGTGAATTTGGACAGATAGATGTATCCCGTTTTGTCGTCGAGCATGCCCGAATAGGTCACTGCTGGAACGCGGACTTTGGCCCTGGCCACTTCGAACTCCATGTACCCGCCTCCGTAAGGGCGGTCTACACCTATGGTCAATTCACTTCCGGATTCTCCTTGCAACAAGTCTCCCACTTCCTCCGTGTCTGCATCCTCACCCAGATCGCGGCCATCCACATTGCGCACCACATCGCCCGGCAAAATACCCGCTTCGTGAGCAGGGTAACCCCCGTAGACTTCAATCACCGTCATTTGCCCATCGATGGGTTGAACCAAGGCCCCGATGCCGCCGTATTCACCGGTGTTCATGAACCTCAAATCCTCGATTCGAGATTCGGGGTAATACACCGTGTAGGGATCGAGTTTGTCCAGCATGGCTTCAATGGCCACACTCATGAGCGTTCCTGGCTCTGGCTCTTCCACATAAAACTCATGAACACCCTTGAAGATGGACGTGAGAATTTCCAAATGCTTGGTGACTTCGAAATAGGTGCCGCTGGGCTGAATGGCCCGGATACTGAGGACCGCCGTTAAACCAATGAGGGCAACCCCTGCAAATTGCGGAAAGCGAATTCGTTTCATGCGTCTTGTTTCGAATCTTCGGACATGCGGCCCAGCAGTTTCATCATGGTTTTCTCCATCACCTCGGCAGTGGGCATGTCCTTGCCAACAAAGATGAGGACGATGGCACCCTGAACGCCCTTCGGAAGTACTGACTCAAAGCTGGAACGATGAATCCTCCAGTTTTCGCGCATCAACCGCTTGATTCGATTTCGATCCACCGCCCGGCGAAATCTCTTTTTGGAAACGGTGAACGCCACTCGGGTGGGCGCAGAACCATCGGGTTCCATCCACCCAAACCGAGCAATCAAGGGAAAAGCCTTGGCTGTTTTTCCTTCTGCAAAGACGCGGTCCATGACCACGCGGCGCTTGAGGCTTCGATCCCGACCCTGCTTCAGGTCCGGCGAATGTGGGCCGAGGGCGGGCTCAGTCTTTGCCAAGAATGTGATTCTCGATGGCCAAGCTCATGGACGGCGCCTTGGGATTCGGCGCGGCAACGTCAATGCGCAAATCCTTGGCCTCTGCCGCTTTCTGCGTGGTGGGTCCAAACACAGCAATCCGTGTTTCACCCTGCTCGAAGTCCGGGAAATTCTTGAACAGGCTTTCAATTCCAGATGGAGAGAAAAACACGAGCATGTCATACTTCACATCTGACAAATCAGACAAGTCGCTGCACACCGTCTTGTACATCACCGCTTTGGTGAAGTCAATGCCTTGCTCCTCCAACTGCGCTGGAATGCTGGGCTTGAGGATGTCAGCACATGGAAGGAGGAACTTCTCTTTTTTGTGCTTTTTGATGTAATCCAAAAGCTCATTGAAGCGCAGTTGACCGTGGAAAATCTTCCGCTTCCGGTACACGATGTACTTCTGGAGATAGTGCGCCGTGGACTCACTGATGCAGAAATACTTGGTGCTGTCGG
>CALKHD010000108.1 GCA_938092195.1 uncultured Flavobacteriales bacterium
AGCGCGGTTGCCTGCGATTGAACCGATTGCCCCCCTCATCTGTCATACACCCAACCCCTCATCATGGCCATTCTCCGCAAAATCCTCCACTACGCGAATCCACTGAATCTGTTTCGGAAATCGGAAGGAGAAGGTGTCAACCTGCGTGTGATGCACGGCATCAATAAAGTGTCGATGACAGTGTTCCTGTTGTGCTTGATCTACT
The DNA here is from genome assembly GCA_938092195.1 of uncultured Flavobacteriales bacterium. GTDB lineage: Bacteria > Bacteroidota > Bacteroidia > Flavobacteriales_D > Sanyastnellaceae > UBA8752. Next base: position 206 of record CALKHD010000108.1, read on the forward strand.
TGGCCATTCGAACCCTGTCCAAGTAGACTCAACTTTATTAGGGTCAGCGAATTAAACCCGACCCTTGGAACCGTTTGTCGATCTTCACGTCTTTGAGCATTGACGCTTTAACAGCCAGTCGAATTTGAAGGCTTTTTTGGATTCCAAACGGAATCCATCGCGCAGAAAACTCCCAGCAATGCAAGTCCCACATCAGGTTCACTTGGGTGTTGGTGAAGTCCTTGGCTGAAAAGTCGTACCCGGATCCCACGGTGAGACGCCAGTCCTCGAACAAGGTCACATTTCCGTTGAGCGTCAAGTTTTGGGACAGGATGGTGGTGTCTTGCTGCACATCCGCTCTCCAATTTCGCTGGAGCCTCATGGTGTAACCTGTGCGAAGGCTCCATGGGAACTTCCCCTGTCCCGTCCAGCTGGCATTCACTGAGGCATTGGCCCGCTTCAGGCGCAATGGACTCCCCCCATCTTCCCAAAGGAATCGATCCAGTTTGGCGCCCGAAGAGTCCCGAGCATAGATGCTATGGGCAAAACCGATGTTGACGGGAAAACGACCCGCCAAAGTGGTAAATCCCGAACCGGTGATGTCGCTCCAGCGCAATGAATCGGCTTGCAAATTGTGGCTGGCCCTGAGGGACAAGTTGTCGATCAACCTAACCTTTCTCAACTCGCCATCCTTGTCTCGGACCTTGGCTTCGAGGTTGTTGTTCAAAGTGAAGTTCAAAGACCCTTGGGCCCCCAATTCAGCGGGCGTGTAGAGTCCTGGAGCCAGTGGGTCATAGACTTCCAAGACACTGCCATCGATGCCCACCACCGTATCGCGGCGCTGGAATGCAGGGTTGTAACTGAAGCCCACCTGAGGGGTGATCACGTGTCGAATGGCCCTCAGGTTACCGTCGCCTCGGTTGTTGAATGTCCCGTAAAACTTGGTGTTGGCACTGACCCCCAACCGCCAATCGCCATCGGCATAAAAACCGCGCAAGGTGTCGGTCACCACGCTGTCTGGAACATCCAAACTGACCGCTTTGTCCAAGGCCGCAAAATTCCAGTAACCATTGTAAGACACGTTTGGCGTCAAACTCACAAAGCCCGCCTTGATCTGGGTGGATGCTGTGGCGGTGTGCTTAACCCCAGATGTGGCACGGTCAATGAGCCCTGCAATTCCTTCATCAAAAAGCGTGCTGTCCAAACCGCTGACCCTTTGCTCGGTCTTCAAGGCATAGGTCATTCCTATCCTGTCATACCATTTGCGCGTGACCGCATCCGGAGCAAACAGCTTGGAAATCGGCAGCTCAAAGCGACTCACATTGATGCCCACAGAAGGCACCACCAAATCCACACGGCCCGTGCTGCTGTTTTGATTGTGGCGAGCGGTTGCGGTCACGCTGACCGGCTTTCCCGGAATCGAAGCGTTGTAGTTAATGCTGGAAGAGAACGTATTGGACAGAAAGTCCTCCTGAGAGCTGTTGAGTTGAGAGCGAAAGTTTCCGCTTGAACCAAAGTTCACGTTGGCATTGAAGCGTCCATTCGGTCGTGCTTTGGGGTCTTGACTGTGGCTCCACCGAACGAAGAACTCGGTTCTTCGTGAAGCCCCTGGATCACCGGCCGTGCCTCCTGAAACAATGCTGGAACGGGACAACTGGAAATTGCCATTGAAGCGATACCGGTATCGGTACTGAGCCGTTCCTGCCAAACGCCAAGTCCCTCGGCTGTACAAATCTCCTTGGAGCCTGGCGTCCCAATGCTCTCCCAAAGGCTCATACCAACCCAAGTCCTTGATGAAAAAACCGAGGTCTTGGCCATTTCCAAAACTGGGGAAAATCAAGCCGCGGCTTCTCTCGTCCTTTTGAGGAAACCAGAAAAACGGGAGGCCCACCGGCAGGGGAATCTTCCGCACCTTCACGAACATGGGGCCGCTGACCACTTTTTCGTCGGGAATCAGAAGTCCACGCGTCAGATGAAAATGAAAGTGCGGATTGGGTGCATCGCAAGTGGTGAATTTCCCCCCTTTCAAAAAGATGCGCCCATCCGGAAATCGCTTGGCCCGATCCGCGTGAAAGGTCAACTCCCCTTCTTGGGTGAGCGCATGTTGACTCAAGCCCTTTCGGCTTTCCAAATCATAACGAAGGCCATCCTGGGTGAAGGACTTCCCCCCTTGTGTGAACACCGGTCGGCCCATCAGGGTGCCTGTGCTGTCAGGTATACCCGCCGCCTCAATCTCTCTATCGCCGGCATAGTAATCGATGCGTGCCGCCTGCAACTCGATGCCGGCTGTTTCGACTTCAGCGTCGCCAAACAAGGCCACTTGCTCGTCCCGCACATGAAAAACAATGCTGTCGTTGGACCGGTACACAATGGACGCTTCCCCATCGGGCAACAATGAATCTGAAGGCGGAACCCAAGCATCCATGAAAACCACCGGCGATGGGTGCCCACCTCGTGACGGATGCACCTCTTTCGCTGGGCGCAGTCTTTCCTCAAAACCGGGCAAGTGTGCGGCATCAGGCGCGCCATCAATGGGGCTTTTTCCCAAGTCAACCAAGTTGGCAAACTCGCCGGCAGGTGCCTTGAGCAACGTGATGGCGTTTAAACCGGACGTGTCCAAACTCATCCGGATTTCAGTGCAGACCGCCCTATTCGCCTGCGGCAAAGGCATGGGCACACTGTCTCGAATGGCCTCCGCAATGGCAGCGCTGTCCGGATCGGCGAAATACAAGGTCCTGCCATTGCCCCGCATCACCAAGGATTCAAGCCGCCCGCCCGAGAACGCACCATCCAAGTCTCTGCCGGTCAGTTGATGTGGGAAACCCGACGGAGAGGGGCTCACCAAAAACGAGTGCCCCCTGACCTCCAGTCTGTCCGGCTTTCCATTGGCCAAAAACAGACGGATGGAATCTCCAGTCAGCTGGTCTTCGCCATTCCACATCACAGGGGACCCATCCAACGTCACCTCTTCGCTGGCTTCGGACCAACTCAACCGTTGTGCTGCTGCCGTGACTTCGTCAAAATGAAGGACCGCGCCATCGTTCGCAACCAGGCGCTTGCCATCCTGATTCTCTCCAATGTCCAAGGCAGGGCCTTTCACTTCCAGCGGCGATTCTCCCTCCATCAACCACGCTGTGGCTTTTCCGCGAAGAATCACCGCTGAACCCAACGTGTCCGTCTGTTCTTCAGCCCGTGAAAAACGGGCTGTATCGGCATTCAATGTGTAGGTGCCCAGGGTATCCCGCATGGCCACCCTCCCAAAGGCATAACCGAGGCTGTCGGTCATGACCAAACTGTCTCCTTCCACCCGCAAGGACCCGTCCATGAATACAGCGGGCGTCTCAGGAGTTCCCACAAACCAACCTTGCCCACCATCGAGGTTCCATTCACCCTGCGCGCAATCCACGCCCCCCGAAGGATGCCTCACCTGCGCCTGGGTTGGAAAGTCCAGCTTGCGGGCATCGGGGCGGTATCCCAAACGCTCTGCAGTCACCTCAATCGTGTCCACGGCAAGCTGGACATCCCCTTGGAATTCCATCCTGCGCACATCCCGGTCAAAGGTTCCACCACGGCTTTCAACCCGTTCTTGGGAAGTGGTCATCACCCCACCCCCTGAAAAACGAGCCCTTCCCTTTCTAAAATCATAGGTGACTTGCTCGG
>CALKHD010000109.1 GCA_938092195.1 uncultured Flavobacteriales bacterium
GGACCTGTGGACCTTGGAGGGTACTATATTTCAGACAAGACAGATGACCCCACCAAATTTGAAATTCCAGCGGGAACCATTGTTCCTCCGAATGGGTTTCTCACCATCATTTGCAGTGGTGAAGCCATCGCAGGCAACCTGTACGCAGGTGGCTTTTTGAACACCAACTTTAGGATTCACCAATGCAAGGATGAATCTGTCGTTTTTGCAGATCCATTTGGTGCCATTTTGGAGAGTTACACTTACGGCACCGACGTGGGAACCAATCAGGAAGACCACAGCTGGGCCAGAGATGTGGATGGTGCGCCAGGATGGAAGGTTTGCACCAACCCCACCCCGAACGGATCCAACGCAGGTTCGGCAGGGTTCATGTACGACGGGTACGCACCCAAGCCTGAGTTCGGGGAAGCACCGGGATACCATGCAGACGCGATGTCCTTGGCCATTTCTGGAGCCCCAGGCATGGAGATCCACTACACTTTGGATGGATATCGACCCGATGATTCCACCCTTCCCTACGTGGCCCCCATCGGTCTTTTTGAGACCACGGTTGTACGCGCTGTGGCCATTGATCCAACAGGAGCTTTGGCTCCCAGTTTTGTAGAAACCAACACCTACTTCTTTGGGGATGACGCCCATGCCATTCGCGTGGTGAGTGTAAGCGGCCCAGGATTGGAAGATGGCGAGTGGTTCGGTGACGAGCCCATGCACATCGAATTCTTCCACGAAGACGGCTCGTTTTGGGTGGAGGCCGAAGGGGACAGCAATGAGCATGGAAACGACTCGAACGCATATCCTCAAAAAGGATTCGACTACATCACACGTGACCAGATGGGACACGATGATGTGGTGGACGCCGAATTGTTTCACTTGTCGGACCGCGGAAAGTTCCAACGTCTGATTTTCAAGGCGGCTGCCAATGACAACTACCCATTCTCTGGGGGAGCCCACATCCGAGATGCATACGTGCAGACCCTGAGTGGCCTTGCAGACCTCCATTTGGATGAGCGCACCAACGAAAGTTGTATTCTGTATATCAACGGGCAGTATTGGGGCGTCTATGAGTACCGAGAAAAGGTGGACGACAGTGATTTCACCAATAAGTATTACGACCAGGGGCGCTACGACATCGACTTCCTCAAAACTTGGGGCGGTACCTGGGAAGAGTATGGCGACGGAGACGACTGGTACACCTTGGTTGACTTCATCACAGGCAACGACATGACAGTCGATGCGAATTACCAAAACGCCGTCTCGGAACTGAATGAAATGTCCCTCATTGACTATTTCATTTTGAACAGTTATGTGGTGTGTGCCGACTGGTTGAATTGGAACACGGCTTGGTGGAGGGGGCGAAACCCAGATGGTGATGGCCGACGCTGGCGCTATGCGCTCTGGGACATGGACAACACCTTTGGCCATGGCGCGAACTACACCGGGATTCCGGATACCGGGACAGAAGCAGATCCATGCGACCCTGAAGCCATGGGAGATGTAGGCGGGCAAGGACACATACCCGTGTTGAATGCCCTGCTCGAGAATGATGAGTTCTGGGCCACTTACATCAATCGGTGGGCAGACTTGGGCAACACCCACTTCAGTTGTGACAATATGCATGCCGTTTTGGACAGCATGATTGCGGTGATTGACCCAGAGATGCCTCGCCAAATGGACCGCTGGGGCGGCGACTACGCCACTTGGCAGGCCCAGGTGCAGGAAATCCACGATTTTATCGATGAGCGATGCAATGAAACGGTGTTGACGGGCATGGAAGATTGCTACGATGTCGAGCCAGTGACGTTGACCTTGTTGATTGACGGGTGCGGTGAGGTAGAACTGAATTCAGTGGACATTTCACCGGACATGGTGCCGTTTTCAGGTTGGTATTTCGCGGGAGTGCCGATTTCACTCGAAGCAGAAGAAATTTGTGAAGGAGCTGAGTTCCTGTCTTGGGAAGTCATGTCTGGAGACCTTGTCATTGCGGATTACCAAGACATTTTGGTGGAGTTGCTTCTGGAGGGAGACGTGACCATCATGGCCCACTTTGGCGAACCTGTTCCGCCAGAAACAATTGTCTTTGATGTGGAGCCCGCAGGTGTGGGCAACATCTCCGTGAATGGATTGGTGGAAGGTCCCTTCCCCGATGCTGTGGAGCTTTTCGATGGAGAACACGACATTGCTGCAACCCCGATTGAATGGTGGTCATTCACGCATTGGAGTTGGGACGCCAACGCGGTTCTGCCGGATGAGGAGGCCGCTTCGGCCATCCTTCTGGTGGACACAGGTGGTGCGGTGACGGCTCACTTTGAATATGTGGAGCACGTCAATCTGATTGTGGATGTCTTGCCCGTCGGCTCCGGATCTGTGGAAGTTGTGGGCAAAGCCATGGTCTCCGACCATTGGGAAAACAGTTTTGTTGTGGACGGACCACAAGCCTTCAATGCCATGCCCGCTGGAGATTGGCAATTTGACCACTGGGAAGTCAGTGGTGAAGTGTCATCCACATCCAAAGAGTCTCCTGAATTGGGGGTTGAACTCCCCGCCGATGGCACGGTCAATGTGGTGGCGCATTTCACTGAACTGGACTTGAGGCTCTTTGTGCCCAATGCCTTTTCGCCGAACAATGACGGTCTGAATGACGGCTTCCGTCCGTTGGGTCAAGCATTCGGCGCCACCGACTACAGATTCGAGGTCTTCAACCGATGGGGAGAGGTTGTCTTTTCCTCAACCAACCCAGAAGAACATTGGGTGGGCCAGGACCAGAGCGGCAACGGCGAGCACTTTGTGCGTGACGGTCAATATGCCTATTCCGTGCAAGTCCGCTGGACGCATGGGAAGTACCCTGAGACCATCCAAGGCATGGTCACGGTGATTCGTTGATCCCATTGCATCCTGACATTTCTGCTGGCACTGCCAGTGTTGCAGTGAAACTCTCAATTCAGTCTTGATCCCCTGCCCCATTGAGGGACAGTTCAGACCACTCCTTTCGGTGTGCCTTGGCAACCAGCACAAAGAGGAATACGCCCACAGGGCCCAGCATGAATGTGGCCAATTGGCAAGGCAGCATAACAAGTCGGTGGATGCTCAGGTCCAACCCCTTTTGTGTGATGACGACTCCTGCCAGAAGGTCGAATGCCAAGTAATGGATCCACCCTGCTGTCATGGCCCAAGGGTCATTGAGCAGGGCCATGACTCCATGGAGTGATGTGAAGTCTGCTCCTTCAAAATTGAAGTGGGTAGCAACCACAGCGAAATAGCCTGCAGCTAGGAAAGCCACGGCTCCACCACTTAGGATAACCCGTCGGACCCATTTGGAACGGGGCGCCGCGATCAATGCCAACCACAACATGGGCGCCAGGGCATTGAACAGCTGAAAAGTGGACTCGGCGGTCATGCCCCTTTTTTGTCGCCCACGAAATGGTCTTCCTTTCGGTCGAAAAGGACATTGAACGTGGTCAAAGAGCCATAGCAACGGGTGACATACTGCTGCAGATTCACCTTGTCTTCATCAGAGAGCTTTTTGTTGCTGTTGATGTTCTGTTCCAAAACACGAAGCCGGTCTCGGAGCATCACGATTTTGTGGAAGAAAGTGTCGATGGGGATCTCTTTGGACTTTAGTCCTTCTTCACCTGGCCGCAGCTCCATCACGCCCCCCTCCCACTTGTCACCCAATGGAATGGGGTCGGGAGATTCGAGGTACTGATCAAACACATTCTCAACGGCCGAGATCACATCTTCCAGGTCAATCCCACCGCTGATGGGTTCTGCACCTTCGATGACTTCATAGGATTCATAGGTTTTGGCCAGTTCCTTTTCGCCATGCTCCTGAAAAAAAATCCGCCAAGCTGAGCCTGACTCTCCAAAAATGGCACCCTCCCCATACTTGGGATGGGCGATTCGCGCTCCGATTCCGATCATGATTCGAAGATGGCGGTCTAGCGAGTTGGTTTTGAAGCCGCATTGAAGTGGAAATGAACAGGTGGCCGTCGAAGGTTATCTTTATGCGTCACATGGATGACGCTTCTTTACTCGCCTTGCCCAAAGTGGAGCTTCATTGCCACTTGGAACTCACTGCACGTCCCGCTCTGTTGAAAGAGCTTCTGGCGGCCAAGGGCAGGTCCATGGATGAGGCGTCGTTTCGCAGGGATTTGTTGATCACAGAACCGGTTGGCGACCTCCCAACATTGCTCAACATCTTTCTTGGCCACAGAGACCTTTTGGACTCCGTAGAAGTTGTGGAGCGTTTGACCTACGAGTGCTGTGAGGACATGTACAACAACGGGGTCCGCATTTTGGAGCTGAGATACGCACCAAGCTTTCTCTGTGACGCCCACGAAGCGCTCAAGCCGGACACCATGCACATGGCCATTCTTCGTGGAATAGCCCGTGCCGAAGCTGACTTCCCCATGGCGGTGGGATTGATTTGTCTGTTGCAGCGCATCAAGACGGTAGAAGAGAACCGGTATTGGTTAGACTTTGCCATTGAAAAGAAGTCAGACTTTTTGGCCATCGACTTGGCCGACAACGAAATGGCCGTAGGGCCCGAGATCTTTGCTCCTCTGTTTGAAAAGGCGAAGTCAGAAGGTTTTGCGGTGACCATTCATGCTGGTGAGTCGGCTGGCCCAAGAGCGGCCCTCAACATCAAGAATTCCATCGAAATGTTGCATGCCGATCGGATCGGGCATGGTGTGCGCATTTTGGAAGACCCCGAAGTTTTGGAGTTTGTGAAAGACCGGGGAACTGTTTTGGAGTTGTGTCCTACCTCTAATTGGTTGAGTGGGGTTTGCCCCACCCGCGAGGATCACCCCTTTCGTGCCATCATGGATGCCGGTATCAAAACGACGGTGAACACCGACGATCCGGGCATCATGAACATCAGCCTCATGGATGAATACCGCCTTCTTCGCGATGCGATGGGCTACACCGAGGCTGAGTTTGTCCAGATGAACAGCTGGGCACGAAAGGCTTCATTCTTGCCAGAAGCCAAAAAGGCATCAGTCTGGCCTTGATTTTCTGGGAAACAGGTCGGGTCTGGCCCATCGAAGAATGAGGCGCCAAGGCCAATGGATGCGAACCACCTTTAGTTTTTCGTGTTTCTCTGCGCCGAATTCTGCGTAGAACCGATCGACTCCGGGATCTTGACTTCCGCCAAAATCAAAGTGTTTGGCGCCATTTTCAGCTGCATGTCGCATGGCCGTGCCCAACAGTAAGACGGTGGCTCGGCTTGTTACTCCAGCGTTTTGGCTTCGAAACTGCCCTCCAAAACCATAAATGCAGCTTTGGTCACCACCGCCGTGAAACACCCCGCCAGCGACCACCTTGCCTCCAGACAAGGTCACTTTCCAAGCATGGGTGTCGGGTTGATGCAGCAAGGCCGTCAATAGGGCTTTTAGTTGAGTACCATTGCTGGCGATTCCTTTCCGATGGCGGGCCGCCTGATGCAAGTCTACCAGCAGGTCCACATCTTGGGTTCTCTCGACCACACTTCCCTCCCGTTCTGCTCTGCGCCACTGCTTTCTGCGGTGGGCTGGCCAGAGTTCAAGGGGGTCCTCTCCTTGGGTCAGAGGAACGATCCGCGTGTGGGTGTTCAGGGCCCAGGTGTTCTTTGGCCATTCATCCAGTCCGGCATGGCCAGCGGGCAAATCAAGGACAATGAGTCCGGCATGGCTGCTTTCCAGAACTCCGCGAATGGCATCGAGGCGGGTTCCGTGCCCAATGTGTTGGGCCCATGGGGCGGTGGTGAGGGCCCGCAGTCCAAACTTCATGGCCTGCTCAACGCGCGTTCCTGCATCGTCTTGTATGGCGCTTGGGAAGGCTTGAATCCAGGCGGGGTTCATGAGACAAAGATGGGGTTTACGATCTTTCGTGCATGGGTGTTATTGAAGACCGTGTTCAGCTCGAGCCTGGGCAGTATGCCAGCATATTTATTTCGGAGCGTCCTTTGGATCCTCCAGGCTATGGTGAGACCATGGTGGAAGTGATGGCCGAAGCCGAGCAAATGGGCGGTTATATCGGGTTTGAATCTTTGCGCGATGGGCGCGACGGTGTCTTCATCAGTTATTGGCAAGACCGGGCATCCGTCGACGCATGGGCAGCACACATGGGTCACCATCAAGCCAAGTCCAGAGGGGTGTCTGAATGGTACGATGCCTTTAGGGTTGTGTTGTGCAAGGTCGAGCACACCCGATGGTTTCGGCGTGCGGTTAGTCCACGATCAAAGTGACCTCGCCCACTTCGCGCAAGTCTTCGTCTATACAGCTGTGCCCGGCTTCCAAGATGTAGTAGTAGGTGCCAGGAGCGGCGACTTCGCCTCCCACTCGGCCATCCCATCCTGCCCCTACGCCCTCAGATGCATGAACGAGGACACCCCATCGGTTGAACACCTGGAGTTTGAATTGGGTAAATGAGCTGGAATTGACCGCGATGACTTCGCCATTGTCCACCCTTTTTGTGCCCACCCTAAAGCGGTCATTTTTCCCGTCCGCATTGGGGGTGATGACATTGGGAATCAAAAGTTCCACTTCCGACACCAAATCCGGTACGAACACTTCAAAGTCTTCCGACAGGAAGGTGTTGCACGTGTCGTTCTCAATGGTGAGCGTCACGGGGTAAAGCCCAGGCGTTTGAAAGTCAAACACCACAGTGTCTCCTGTGGCCACTCCTTCGGCACCGAAGTCCCACTCCACTTGGTCGGCATACGCGCCATAGAAGTTGAAGTCCACGGTGGTTTCGAGTGAACATGCCAAAGGTTCAATGGCCCCAAAGGCCATCACCAAAGGGTTGGTGGGCAAAACACTGATCTCTTGAATCAAGGTGTCTGCGCAGGCTTCGCCAGGTTGGGCAATGAGTTGAGTCAGAATGTTGCCGTAATCAGAGAAGGTCCATGTTGGATTGGATTGCTGACTTTCTGCTGCATTTGCACTGGAGTTGACATCCAAGTTGAATGTCCATGCGAATTCATCTGCACCGGTGGACAGGTTGGTGTATGCGATTTCCAGCCCATTGCATGGCGGCTCTGAAGGCGTGAAGGCCGCGATGGGAAGCTGGGGCAATTCGAGGTCTTCCTCCTGATTGAATTCGCACCCCAATGCATTGGTGAGGACGGACGTCAACGTGTTTGTCCCTGGTGGGATGGAAAGGTTTCCGGGTTCTGTGCCCTCTCCAATGCTCTCTCCGTTCAGCACCCAGCTCAAAGAGCTGGAACTTGGAAAGTCTCCCGTGTATTCAATGGACTGACTCCAAGCTTGGCTTAAGCAGTACATGGGGCCCAGATTGAATTCTGCCGAGTAAAAGGGCGAAACTGTGATGGTTTGGGTGAGGCTGTCAGCGCATCCGCCCAAGTCATAGACGAGAGACACGTCATAGACCCCCTCTTCTTCGAAGCTGTGGCTGGGGTTTTGATCTGTACTGAGGTCAGTATCCGTATCTGGACCAAAGGTCCAAAGGAAGTTGCCGGTGTTGGCATTCACGTTAAAAGCGACATCCAGTCCCGTGCATGGGTCTGGCCAAGACACATCGGGAAACAGGACTTCACAAGGGACCACATCGATGGTGAAGTCTCGAATGACCTTTCCCATGGGCTCCCAGTTTCCGAGATCGTTCTGACGCAGTTCAGTGACGTAAACCCCCACGGTGTATTTGCCAACCACGGAGGGGCTGGCCACCAATGTGCCGTTGCTGGGGTCGATGGTGATGGAGCTGGCCGCATCTGAACCAAGCGGCGTCAGGGGCCCGTAGCCATTGTCCCAGTTCACATTTGGAAATGGGGGGCCCGTGGGTGGATTGGGCGTAGGCGCAGAAAAACTACCTCCAATGAAGACGTCCCCAATGGAATACAACAAGCTGTCACCGTCGGGGTCGGTCGCCAAGTTGAAGAGTTGGAAAGGCTGACCTTGGCAGACATAGGCTTGCGGCAACTCTGTGAAACGCGCAGATGAATTGGATTCAGTGTCAATGTTGGGGCCGGAATTCACAGCCGGAACCTCGGTGAACATGGTGAACCCTGTGTTGGTCGCGTCGACAAGGTTGATCACCTGAGGATTTCTGCAACACCTCTGGTAAACAATGGTGTAAGCTTGGTCACTTGCTGGCAGGGTGAGGGTTGAAACGTATTCTGCCCGTTCGATGCACACACCGGGTGGCAGAACCGCACAGGGGTTTCCACTCAAGAGGTCGATGTTGGTCACGGCATTGAAGTCCAAGTCCATGGTGCCTGTGGAATACAACGTGGTGCCCTGATAGACGCCGATGGCGGCCGACAAGTCAAATCCAGTTCCGTTGGTGTTGGTGGGGCCGCAATCGCGATAAATGATCAAATGGACTTCGTACTGGTCCCCTCCAAGGTGATTGTAGAACATCTCTCCGCCCACCAAGTGCGTGGCAAAAAGTTGAAGATGGCAGCAAATTCCAAAGAAGGTTGCGAGAAGCAATCTCCCTTTTTTTGCCGTCCTATCTTGCAGAATCATCATGAACTCAGTGGTCAAGTTAGTCTTTCCTTTTTGTCTACGTCGCCTGCGGCTGAGGGTTCTCCTTTTTGGGATTGTTTTTGCCAGCATGGGACTGCAAGTCGGTCACGCTCAATCTCCCGGAGTGCGATTGGCCACCCGGCAGTTCACTGCTCCTGGCGGCACTCCTTATCTGGAGCTCCAAGCTGAATTTCTGGCCAATGGCGTGAAGTGGCTGGTTTCGTCTGACACCCTTTATCGCGCCGCAGTCACATGGTCTGTGGTCGCTTTTGACAGCACGGGCACTGTGGCCGGATTCAGCAAGGCTACGGCGAGAACCGATGATTTGCCTGTCCCTGGAGATTTCTTGGACATCGCACGAATCCCCTTGGCTCCCGGACCCCATGTGCTGGAACTGGAGGTCATGGATCTCGGGGCGGCAGAAGGTGCAACGCTCAAACACGAGATGGTGGTTGAAGTGGATGAGCCGACGACTTTGGATGTGAGTGATTTGTTTTTGGTTCAAGCTGTGGCGCCAGGACTCTCCCCTCCCACCTCGTTGACCCGTTCGGGACTGGAGGTCCTCCCCTTGGTGGACCAGCGTATTTCGGAGGATGCCGAAGCCGTGCCTTTTTATGGTGAGCTCTATGGAACCGACACCCGTTTTGGTTTGGATAGTGCTTTTCTGGTGGTGGCGGGATTTGCCTCGCCGGATGGAGATTGGATTCCGGAAACCAAACGTTACATCAGGATGAAAGGGGCTCCAGTGTTGCCTTTGCTGGAGACCATTCCTGTGCCAAGCGCTGGCGTTTACGAGCTGGTTGTGGAGGTTCAGACCCCAACCCAAGAGCAAGTTGTCTCACGGAGTTTGGCTGTTGAAGTTCTGGGTTCTCGTGTTCAGGACGATGCCGAAGCCGCCGCAGTCTTGTCTTCGTTTGTTCAGGAATATCAGGATCGGGACAGTTTGCTGGCTTCCATCGAAACCTTGATTCCCATAGCAGAGTCTGGAGAAAGAAGGTCCATTGAATACGCTCTGCAAGACGCAAGCCTTCGTTCTTTACAGGCGTTTCTGGATCAGTTTTGGATCTCACGCGAACCAGGTGCCCCAGGTGTTGCTTGGCGTGAATATCAGCGGGAGGTTGCCATTGCAGACGAGGAATATGGGGCGTGTCCGAATCGCCAAGGCCATGAAACCGACATGGGTTGGATTCTTCTCCGATATGGACCTCCCAACACCACCGTCAAGCGACACAACGGGACGCAGTACTACCCTTATGAGATTTGGCATTATCACAAGGCGGGGCCATTCAACAATCGGCGCTTCTTGTTTTACACCCCTCAAGTGGTCGGTGAATGTTTTGAATTGCTTCACAGTGATCACCCTCGTGAAATCCGCAACGCCGATTGGCTGAGCATTTTGCGCACCCGTGAGCTGGGTCATTCTGTGTCCCAGACATCGATCAATCAGTTGGGACAACGCGACACATACAGCCGCGAGGAGCCCGAAGATCTGTTTTTTAATCCGCGATGACGCCAGCCTCAGCCTCCGCTGAAGGGTCCAAACACGCGGTCAAGTGTCGTGTGGCAGTTGGCATCTTAAACTGGAATGGTGAAGGCCATTTGAAGCGATTCTTGCCTTCAGTGCTGGCCCATACCCACGCGCCGGATCGAGTGGTGGTGATCGACAATGGGAGCACCGATGGCAGCTTGGCCATGTTGGGGGAAGAGTTTCCCGAAGTGTATGTGGTGAGGCTCAAGGAAAACAACGGTTTTGCGGGCGGTTACAACCGAGGGTTTGAGGTGCTCAGTGAGACATGGTCTGCCGATTGGTTTCTTCTGTTGAACAGCGATGTGGAAGTCACCACGGGTTGGGTCGATGGGTTGTGCTCGGCCAGTGAAGAGCACGGGTGGTCTGCCGCTCAGCCCAAAATTCGTGCTGTGGAGCGCCGGGCTGAATTTGAATACGCCGGTGCTGCTGGCGGATACATGGACCGCCACGGCTTTATGTTCTGTGCAGGCCGGATGTTCGATCAAAACGAGTTGGACTTGGGTCAGTACGACGAAGACAAGGCTGTGTTTTGGGCATCAGGTGCTGCTCTGTTGATTCGAACAAAAGCTTGGTTTGAGGTTCAGGGATTGGATGAAGATTTTTTCGCCCACATGGAAGAGATTGACTTGTGCTGGCGGTTGAAAAACAGAGGCTTCGTTGTGGGTGCGACAGGCCGAAGCCATGTCTACCATTTGGGGGGTGGGACCCTGCAACATGAGAGTCCTAAAAAAGCATTCCTGAATTTCAGGAACAACCTGTTTTTGCTGCTTAAAAACGACCACCGACCGGGCGTGGGTTCGCGCATCTTTGTGAGGCAGTGCTTGGACGGCCTGGCCGCCCTCCGGTTTGTGGCCGAAGGCAAATGGACTTTTTTCAAGGCTGTGTGGGACGCTCACATGGCGTATCGTCGAATGAGGAAGCCCATGTGGGTCAAGCGCATGAGCGAAATCAAAGCGTGCAAAGGAGTGGTTCCCAATCCGGAGTCCGATGCAGGACAATTCAAAGGCAGTGTGGTTTGGGCCTTTTTTGCAAGGGGTGCCAAGAAGTGGAGCGACCTTCCATCGGGCCGTTTCAGTTGACATTGGCAAACTCCCGTTGGCATCCGTGAATTCATGGGTCATTGGATTCTCTTGGGCCATTCATTCGCGACATGCGAGGCCCCACAGTTCTCATTTGGTTGTGTTCGGGTTGCTGGTGTGGCGTCATTCATGGATTGAACGTTGATGCAGATTCTGCCTTTTGGCCGTTGATCGCGTCCGTCCTCTTGGTGTTTTTCATCGGGAGCTTGGCCATGATCCTGGGTCGTTCATCAGCTGTGATTTGGTTCGGTGCCGTGCTTTGCGGTTTGTCTGTGGGCACTGGGTTGGGCGCGTCCAATGAGATGGGAGATTCGGGGCAAGAGGTCAATTCCAAGTCATGGATCCAGTTTGAATGCATTCAAGCGTCAAAGCGAAAGTTTGGAGATCATGAGCAGCAGGTTGTCAGCCCAGATGGAGCGCGTTGGCTGTTGGTGAGCAAAGAGCCTGTCCAACTTGGATGGTCAGGCCTCGCACTTTGTTCTTTCCATTCATGGCGTCCGTTTACGGAGCCTTGGGGCTTTGATGCCGCCCGACATTATCAAGGCAAAGGCATCCATCACAAGGCCAGGGCCGATCAGGTTGTTCAGTGGCCCGGCCATGGCCTTATGTCCCGACTTAATCGCACGTTGGCGAAGCAAACCCAACGCGCAAAGAAGAGGTTGGGTCAAGGCCATGGTACAGGTTGGTTGAAGGGTTTGGTCACAGGAGACAAGTCAGCCATGTCGTCTTCTGAGAAAAAGGCATTTTCCGCGATTGGATTGGGCCATTTGACTGCGGTTTCAGGATTCCATGTGGGGCTGGTCAGTGGGGCTTTTCTTTTCATACTAACCTTGGTTTTCGGCGCCTGCGTTTGGAATGTGCTGTTGGTCATTCCAGGGGTCTGGCTGTACATCATGGCGTGTGGTGCCCCACCCTCTGCCGTGAGGGCTGGGATCATGGCAAGTGCCTTGGCCATTGGACATGCAGCAGGGCGAAAAACCGATGGCCTGACAATGTTGTCATTGGCTGGTTTGATTTTGCTGGCACGCTTTCCTTTTGTCGCCGTGGACGTTGGTGCGCAGTTGAGCTTTCTTGCTGCGGCAGGCATTCTGTGGTGGCACCGAGGTCAAACCAGGTCAGATGCCAAAAACAAACCTTCGAAATGGCGGACGATGTTGGCCATTCCTTGGATGGCTACTGCCTTTACGGCTCCTGTTGCCTGGCCTGTTTTTGGGCGCTTTCCTTTGGCCTTTTTACCGTCAAACTTGGTGGCCTCCCCTCTGTGTTTTTTGTTCATGCTGGGAGCCGCCATCCAATGTCTTTTGCCAGAGCCTTGGGCCCAAGAATTCGGGCCGCTTCTGTTTCAGTCGGCCAGTATTTTCGTGTCCTGTGTAGAGTGGTTTGCGGCCCTTTGCCCAGCTGCTCGCTTGCCCATGGATCATGGAATGCTGCGATTGTCAGGATGGGTGTTATTGTCGTTTTCCTTCTTGGCTGTGGCCATGAGATCAAGGTTCAAAATTGAACTGGCTGGATGTGTGATGGCCTGCGCTTTGTTGCGTTGGCAAGCTGGAGTGGAACTGGAGCCAAGGCGATGGGAACTGAGCTCCGGTGATGTGGTGGTCACCAGAGGAAGGAAGTCTGCTGTCTTTGAGTCCGAGGTTAGGTCTGACTTTACGCCATTAAAATGGAAAACCCGCTCCTTTCAGGAACGGGTTTCATCTGGGCCACCAGATTCAGTAACCTGGTTTGGGCCTCATTTGGGATGGACCTCCTTTGCCGTGCAGGTTCGCACGGAAAAGGACACCATTGTTTGGTTCACTTCACCTCCGTGACACTTCGAATGACGCGGTCAACGTAGCTTTCCCAAGCCTCCATGCCCA
>CALKHD010000110.1 GCA_938092195.1 uncultured Flavobacteriales bacterium
CATGGTCATCTCCGATCATCCAGGCCTCATCCGCCCGCGCACCTGCCCCCAACAAAGCGCCATCAAAGCAAGCCCTTGCTGGCTTGAGGTGCCCAATCTCATCGCTCGTCCATACCGCCTCGATGTACTCCCCAATCCCACTGTTCTTCACCTTGATGTGCTGCACCTCCTTGAACCCGTTGGTCAAGATGTGAAGGGCGTGCCCCCTTTCATTCAAAGCGCTCAACACTTCCAATGCACCCTCCAAAAGGAACTTCTGATGGGGACCTCTGGCCACATACTCACCACCCAAGTCTGCAACCAACTTTGGGTCTTCAATGCCGAGCAGGTCCAAGGTCCGGCGAAACCTCTCTCCCCTCAGAACCGCCTTGGTCATGAAACCGCGCTGGTAATCGACCCAGCACTTGCGGTTCTCCTCTTGGTAAACCTCGTTGAACGCATCAAACCCTTCTACCCCAAAAGAGGAAAGGTCAAAATCTCGATACAAGCCCTTCAAGGTTTCGAGTGAGTTGCGATCAAAGTCCCAGAGGGTCCGGTCGAGATCAAAAAAGAGAACCTGAGTGGTGGTCATCAATGGGGGTTCTGGATTCAATGGGCAGCAGAAGCCGCCACGAAAGTGAGCAACGCACTCCACAAGGCAAAAACCAAGATCAATACGGGCAAGGTGGTCTTGCGATGACCAAAATATTTGAAGGCCACCAAACCCGCCACAGGAACGCCCACCACCCCGCCAACAACAGCAATGCCAAGAAGGCCAAACCTCTGCTTGATTTTGACCAACCGACGCCTTCCCGGGGTGAAGGTGCGTTTGCCCTTGGCTTTTCGCCTTCGGGTGCGCCATTGAAAGAGCGCATTGGAAACTGGGCGCATCAAGGAAAGTCCCAATGCCGCACCTGTTGTGGAGTAAGCAAACACAGACCAAGGGTCAACCCCAGCAATGATGGCCGTGGCTGGCGTAACCAAGAACTTGACAAAGCTCAGTGCCATCCAGCCCAAGGCCTCCAAAATGGAAATGAGGTTTACGTCCATGGTTGCTCCATCACAGGCGCATTCAACAAAGAGACTGACGCAGGTCGAAAAGTCGAAATCACCTTTCGCATGTCGCCTTCAAAACAGCCGGATACACCTGTCCCCAATGTCGCCATTGGTCCTCTGGGCACAAACTTTCATTGTGCCAAAGAAACCTCAAGGGCCCTCCAGTCTTCCTCACGGCATCGGCCAAAACGCCCATTTCTTGAGGAACATCTTCAGGCGGCACCTTCATGTAACGCAGGAACGTGGCGTCCATGGCGGCAAAAGGATAAAGCTCCAAGGCGGTCAGGGTTTCGGCTTCCAGGTCGTACCAGCGTCTGTGCCTGGCGAAGCCGCCACGCCACCCTGTGCACTTCGCATGACCCTCGGTGTGGTCTTGCTGAATGCCGAGGTCCAACAAGCGGCGCCGAGAGAGCGTAGGCTCCATGCGCAGGTAATGTTGACGAGAAGCCAGAGGTGGCCTCCCCATGATGCGCTCGAAGGCCTTGAACTCCGATTTCAGCGCAGCGCCATCCGAAGCAGCTTGATGACCAGGGTGCCAGTGAACCTCATTGGCCTCTTGCCTTTCCAAGGTCCGCATCAGACGGGCCAAAAGCGGGCTCGACGAAGGCAGCCCTTTGTCGAAGGCCCCAAAGTCCGCCAACAAGAAAAACCACCTGACTTTCAATTCATGGTCATCGTGCCATTGGCTGGCCAAATTGTAGGTGTCGTAGGGATCTTTCGACTGCCCCATGATCACCGCCCAGCGTCGCCACGCATGCCGCAATTTTCCGCGAAGGAGATCCCTAAACGTGGCACCCAAGGTGCGATAAGCCCCTTTTCCCCGAAAGGCATAAGCGCTGTCCACATCCAATGTGGGCTCGACCCGGTGGGCTTCTATAAGCCTTTGCCGATGGGCAAGCCACGCCTCTTCTCCTAGCAATTTCTCCCCAATTTGAAAGGCCCACTCTTCGCAGACGGGACGTGCAAGCCATCCTTTTTGTTCCGGTTCGGAACCCGAGGGATCAAACCGCCCATGGTCATCTCTCAGAGCCTGGGGCAAAAACTCCTCCATTCGGCTGCCCATCCAGAATGCGGCCGCAAACAAGTCTGCATTTCCCCCCTCAATCTCTGGGGCTTTGGGGCGCAACTGCCCCAGTTCAGACAAAAGCCCTTCTGCTGGAAATGCAACCCCAGGCAGATCCAGAGATGCTCCGTAATGACACCGAATGCCCTCCACATCGTTTTGGTAGACATCGACGTCGTCCTCCCATCGCCATTTCAAACCCAGCACAGCCGTGAGCACCCAATCAAATGCTGCCTCGTGCCTTGGCGTTCTGTCCGGGGCGTGAACCCGAACGACCATGCTGGGATGGATGCCGGAAGAGCTCATCCCAAAAATCGGTCCAATGCCGCTACAATTCGCTGGGCTGCAAGGCCTTCTCCAAACAGTCCGGACCCCACCACAGAAGGGACGCTTCTCTTCAATTGCAACCGACCGGTCAATGCCTGAACCCCATTTGAATCCACCAACAACTCGGGATCAAACAACTCCGAAGCTTCAATTTTGAGCAGCTCTGTCCATTCGGTGGTGTTGCGCAAAATCACGGCAGGAGTCCCCTGAAACCAAGCCTCCTTTTGCACCCCACCAGAATCTGTGAGCACACAATCTGCATGGCACAAGGCGGACTGCATGTCCAGATACCCAATGGGGCCTGGATCCACAACGCAGTTTGGAAGCTGCAAGCCAAATCTCTCCAGGCAGGCTTTGGTCCGGGGATGCACCGGGAAATAAACCCATCCACCCGTCCGCTCTGCCCACAACTCAAGCGCATCCAATGCGCCCTTCAACTTGACGGGGTTATCTGCTGTGGCAGGACGGTGCAACGTCACCACAAGCACCGAAGATGGTGGTTCGGGCCATCCCTTTGGCAGCCGTGCTTTGGCCAGATTTCCTGCCGCAAGAGCCACATCCAGCATCACGTCTCCCACCTCTGTCAATCGGCTTGGGTCCACCCCCTCTTGAATGAGTTGCGCCGTGGCTGTGGGCCCCGTTGTACAGAGCAAATCAGACAATTGATCGGTCAAGATCCGGTTGTGCTCCTCAGGCATTGCGCGGTCTCCGCTCCTCAGGCCCGCTTCTACATGGATCAAGGGCACTTGAGCATGATGGGCCGCCAAGGCTCCAGCCAAGGTGGCGTCTGTATCTCCATAGACCATGACCGCATTGGGCCTGACTTCGTCCATCTGTTTGGCCAACCCGACCATCATGTCTGCCAAACGGGGCGTTCTTCCAGATTGGGAAGGGTGCAAGCGTGCATCGGGCATCGGAACTTTCAGTTCAGCAAGAAAGTCCTGGCCCATCCCATCATCCATGTGTTGCCCGGCGTGAACCAACCACTGCCTCCATCCGCTGCTGGCCACTTCTCTCGTGACTGCCGCAGACTTGATGAACTGAGGACGTGCACCAGTCACAGTCAACAGAACCGGCTTTGTGTTCATGGATTCAAAGGAGTTGATGGTCTGCAAAGCTAAAGTGATGCATGCCAGCAATGATGACATGATCCAAGATGGGCAAATCCAAGGCCTTCCCCGCCCTCTGCATGTCCCGGGTCAATCGTTTGTCCGATTCGCTCGGCCGTGGGTTCCCGGATGGATGGTTGTGCACCAGAACCAAAGCAGAGGCCCGAACCGTCAAGGCTTTACTGAACACCACTTTTGGATCGACCACGGTGCCCGATTGACCTCCAACAGACACCATGAGGTCGGCAATCACCGTATTCGCCCGGGTCAAGGCCAAGGCCCAAAATTCCTCTTCACTGCGATCCAGCAGTCGCGGTCTGAAACGCTTCACGATGTCCATGGCCTTGGTCACGCGGTCCCCCGCTGTTCCAGGCTGCTCCATCCGTCTTCGCCCAAGTTCCATCGCAGCCGCCAACCGAACTGCCCTGGCCGACCCAATGCCCCTGTGGCTGCGAAAGCGGCAAATCGACGCCCTGCCCAAGGCGTGAAGGTCACCATTGAATCCAAGCAGCAATTTCTGCCCCGCCTCCAAGGCGTTCTCTCCCGGTGCACCACTGCCAATCAAAACAGCGAGCAGCTCTGCATTCGACAAACACCCCAGTCCGTGAACCAGCGCCTTCTCACGAGGCCTCATCTGCAGTGCACATGGGCTTTCGATCGCTGGGGAGCATCCGAGAAGGTGCACAAAAAAAGGGCGCTCATGCGCCCTTTTAAAATCGTTGTTTTGACCGCCATGCGGCCAAGGTCTTCAAGACTTGACTGAAGCCATGTGGCGAACCAAGGAGCTTTTGAGGTTGCTCGCTTTGTTTTTGTGGATGACGTTCTTTTTGGCCAATCGGTCAATCATCGATGACACCTTGGGAAGGTCAGTTGCGAGCTCTTTTTCATCCGTGGATGCACGGAACTTGCGAAGGGCATTCCTCATCGTTTTGTGGTAATAACGATTGCTGAGACGCTTGGTCTCATTGGAGCGGATTCGCTTAAGGGCTGATTTGTGGTTCGCCATACTTGCGCTTTAAAGGGGGGCAAATATAGGAAAGGCTTTCATGCCCACGACCATCAGTACCAAATCAAATGAACCCGAATGGTTGTGGCACCGTCCGTGATGTCCACTTCAGGACTTTCTTCGGCAACGTGGTCCCCCACTTTGAAGGCCAATCCTACGGCTATGAAGTCTTGCGTGGTGGCCACGTCCTCATCAAAAACAGTGAATTCATAAACCGTTTCAAAGTCTTCTGCCTCGATGTTCACGGCGACAAAATCCAAGTCAACCGGCAATACAGCCTCATCGGCAACCCCTGAGGTGTACAGAATGGCCTGGGTGTCTGCCACGCGCAATTCTGCAAACAAATCTGGAGCGCCCTCATCAATGGTATCGTCGAAGTAGTTTTCATCCACCTCCAGCACCTCAACACGGTCAATCACGCATCGGGTGATGGGATCGGGATCATTGCATGAAGGCAGGGCCAACACAAGAAGAAGAACTGGGAAGAATCGGCGCATGTCACCAAAGTTAGCCCTTCAAATTCTTGGGCAAAAGAGAAGGGCGCCTTCGCGCCCTTCCTTCCTAACA
>CALKHD010000111.1 GCA_938092195.1 uncultured Flavobacteriales bacterium
AAGGGGACATGCCAATCCCCGTGCAGGGTTCGATCGCCAGCTCGTTCCAATTGAAAAGGCAAATGCTGGATGTTCATGGAGATTCGTTGTTGGCTCCCTCGTTCAGGAGGGCCATGGCGGGGTTGGGGTACAAAAAATCAAAGCCCTTCCCCTGCAGTTTGTCGGCCAAGATCATTCGGCCTTGAGGCTTAGAATTGTTGTCTTGTGGGGGCTCAGTTGCACCAGCAGCATGGTAAAAAGCAGCCCGAGTATTGTGTTGTGGAGCCACCAGGTTGTGTGGCCCTTCCAATCGGTTTTCTGTTGAGAACAAAATGGCACGAAGTACATCTTCTTGATGCACCATGTTCACGGCATCTTGAGGTCGAGCCAGGGGCTTTCCCCGAAGGAATGAACCAGGGTGTCTATTGGGGCCAAAGAGACCTCCGGCTCTGAGGATGCTGGTGCGGCTGGATTCGAAGCATTGTTCGATGTCGAGCAGGCAGGCCCCAGAATGCGGACTTAAGCGCCGGATGGCATCACCTTCAATCATGCTTCGGGCCTCGTCCGGATATACGCTGGTGCTGCTGATCAACACGGTCCACTTGGCGTGTTGCCGGGCAAAGGAAGCTGCCCTCTCGAAGGTGGGCATGCCCGTAGAGGGTGGACAACAAATCAGCAAGGTGTCACAAGGAGGCCACTCTGGTTGAATGTCAACGGGTTGGGTGGAGTCAAAAAGAACGGGTGTGGCCCCTGCTTCTTGAATGGCGGGCCAAGAAGCTTCACTTCTTCCGCTTCCCCAGGAGCTCTTGTTTTGACTTCGCAATTTGGAGGCGACAGCTCGGCCAAGCCATCCGCACCCCAGGATTCCAAAGGAGTAGTATTCTTTCACAGTAAAACCCATGTCGTTGAGGCTAAATTAGCCGTCTACCCATCTA
Source organism: uncultured Flavobacteriales bacterium (assembly GCA_938092195.1). GTDB lineage: Bacteria > Bacteroidota > Bacteroidia > Flavobacteriales_D > Sanyastnellaceae > UBA8752. Next base: position 915 of record CALKHD010000111.1, read on the forward strand.
TGATGTTCAATTTGACCAAGCACATGATGATTCAAAGGATTGTTGCCTTCGTTGTTGTCCTCTCTTCCCTACCATTGGCCCATGGCCAGTCCGAAGCTGAGTTGTCTTTTCAGATTGAGGGGTTGAACCCAGGGGATACCGTTTACCTCGCCAATTATTATGGAAACAAGATGTACTATGCCGATACGGCGTTGGTGGCATCGAAAGGCCGTCTGTCCTATCCCTCTCCATCCGCGGACAAGGGAGGAAAATATGGACTGGTTCTTCCCGAAAATGCATTCTTGGAGTTCATCGTCACAGGGTCGCCCATTGAGTTGACCGCCGACTTGGCCAATTTGCCAGCCAGTGTTGAAGTGTCCAAGGGTTTGGATACCAAGCTGTTCTACAACTACTTGGAGTTCATCCAAGACATGCGCGAGAAAAGGGCGCCAATCGATGCTTCGGCCAGGGACACCACCCTCTCTGAAGCCAGCCGTGCTCAACTGGTTCAGGACTTGGATGTGTTGAATTTGCAGGTTCAAGCTGAACAGGACCGAGTTCAAAGAGAGCATGGCGAGACGCTCTTTGCGAAAATGATTCGAATGGTTCAAGAACCTGAGGTGCCCGAGGCGCCCGTGGGTGTCGAGAACCCGCAGCTTTGGCGGTATTACAAATTCCGGGATTTGTACTGGGATCGGGTTGACTTCACGGATGGGCGATTGGTTCGCGACCCCGCTTTGCACACCCTTTTGGAACAGTATTGGAACTCTGTGATGCCGCAGCTTCCAGATACGGCTTTGGCCGAGGTCAATAAGTTGATTTCCAGGTCTACCAGTGATCCAGACATGTTCAAGTACCTGGTTCATTTCTTCACCTTCTCTGCTGAAAAGAGTCAGGTGATGTGCATGGATAAGGTGTTCGTAGACCTGGTGGACCGTTATTACGCCACCGGTCGGGCGGAGTGGCTCAAAGGCGAGCAGTTGACCAAAATCACGGACCGAGCAGAGGACCTGCGATACAGCCAATGCGGGAAACGCATTCCCAACATCGTTTTGCCAGACACCACGCAACAGAACTGGGTGAGCCTTTACGATGTCGATGCCAAATACACTTTGGTTTCCATTTGGGAATCCACCTGTGGCCATTGCAAAAAGGAAATGCCCAAGCTTCAAGAGCTCTATGAGAAGTGGCACGAAAAAGGCTTGGAGATTTTTGCGATAGGCAATGATTTTGAGCCCGAACCTTGGTTGAAGTTTGTGCGGGAGAAGGACATCCAAGATTGGATTCATGTCTCGGACAACCCACAGATCAATGCGGCTGACAGCGCGACTGCCTTGATCATGGCGGGTGTGACCACCTTGCAAAGCTTGAATTTCCGCACAACGTTCGATGTCTACGCAACGCCCAAAATGTTCCTTCTTGATGCAGACAAGAAGGTGATTGCGAAACAGGTCGGTGCAGAACAAATCGAAGACATCTTATCCCGTGAAGAAGCCGGGCAAATGCGCAAGTGATTTGCTGGAATTGGACCGGTCTAACTTGGGGTCGCCGTCCACTTTTTTAAAGGCTTTAGGGTCAATTCCATCTCGCAGTGTGGTGGATGAATGGTTGCTTTTTTGGCCGGAGTTGGATTCATGTTTTGGTCCTGGCCATTGTCGTCTTCTCGAGTCAGTCCTGCTCAAATCCATTTTGGAGGAAGGCAGGTTGGGCTTTCGGTCTGCTTGGGTGACTTCCTTGTTGATTCAAAGAGGGCTTTTGGCGGAGAGGGTTGGATTGGAGGCCGAGCTTATGTTGGCATTGGAGCGGACTTCTGATGAAGGAAAAACCAGGGAGATCATGCGCAGCTTGCTGGGCCTAAATCTATCCAAGGGGGTGCTTCATGATTTGTACGAATGGGCAGTGGAAGTGGTCCATCTCCCAGCGGTCCCCCCCTCCTCTTTTCATCGTGCGCTTCAAATCTTGGAGCGGGTTCTCAAGGACACGGAGCGGAATGATTTCGTGGAAGGAGAACGTTGTCTAGAGTCTCTTCAAGCGCTGATGAATCAACCAGGGGCAAAAAGTCACCACAAAAAGAAAGCCACGCTATTGATGGCGCGGCTTTCTGGAATTTCGTGAAGAAGGGGTCACTCACATGTTGTCTCCCAATAAGAGAGGAATATGAGCAAGTCAGGGGTGTTGACGGATCCATCTCCTGAGACGTCGAACAGACAGGGACCGACTTCATCGGGTGCATCCAAGAACACACAACTTCCATCGTCCACGTTGGCTGCGGCGCTGAAGTTCAAAGCTTCACTGTATGTGCAGCCCGCGAACTGGTTGGATCCGTCTATGCTGGTGCCATCGCAGTTAAATCCATACTGAGGATAAGTGCAGGATCCGTCATCTGCCGTGGCCAATGCATCATAGTTGCAGGCCTCTGAATAGGTGCATCCAAAGACTTCCAGGTTGTCGCACACACCGTTGCCATTGTAGTCTGGGCAGTCTGTTTCGTCCTCATCGCAGATTCCATTGTTGTTGTTGTCATTGATGCAGGTTCCATCGCAGTTCAAGCCTTCCTCTGGATAGGCACATGTCTGGTCTTCAATGGATGCGGTCGCATCGTAGTTGCATGCCTGTGGGTCTGTGCAGCCCGCACAGCTTTCAAACTCGCAAGTGCCGTTCTCATCGGTCGCTGCGTTGTCATAATTGCATGCGCCTTCGTCGGTGCAACCGGGGACTTCGTCTACGTCGCATATGCCGTCCTGGTCAGCATCGTTGTCGACGGTGGTTCCGCTGCCGTCAGTCTCACCAGAGCAGGTCTCGCACCCTGTTGCGTACACGCAGAGGCTGTTGTCGGTGTCGGTGGTTGGTGTGGCGTCGTAGTTGCAGGCCGCAGCATCGGTACAACCGAGGAGTTCGTC
>CALKHD010000112.1 GCA_938092195.1 uncultured Flavobacteriales bacterium
TCGATGTACTCGGAGATGAAGAGTTCGTTACACTGGGCGGTGATGGCCGAAGTGGAGAGGGCCGCGAGGGCCAAAATGAGCAACTTGCGCATGATGTTGGTTGTGGTGAATCAGCGCAAATGTAGCGGGCGAAAGCCACGCTTGCCATTTCCTTTATACCCCGCGAATTCACAACCCGAAACTACCCGAGCAAAAACAAGGCTTACCGCTCATTTGGTCAGCCCGGCCAACCAGTCCAATCCACGGTCCAAACCGTGATGGTAGTCGGAAATCAAATCTTCTTTTTGAACGCGAAACCCATCGGACCGCAACGGATGCAAAGGCGCAATCTCCTTCCAAGTCAATCTCCCTTCACCTTCGGTTTGCAAACGATCCACCACCGCATTGTAGCGGTGATGGCCCTTTTCATAGAGCTCAACGATGGCTGGATTTTCCTTGTACCAGTAAGTGGCGAACACGTCCATCCAACTTTGTCGATAGTGGAGACCAGAGGGACGGGTTCGAACCACCAATATGTTCTTTCCTCCGCCGTCAATGGCGGCCTGTAGAGGCAGCGCATCTGAGATTCCCCCATCGAACATCCACTGGCCATCCACCTTGATTTTACCCCTTGTGACCATGGGAAGGGTCGCAGATGCCCAAAGGATCCGCAGCCAGTTTCCAGCCACGGGATTTAGATACAGCGGTTGGCCTGTCTCAAAGTCAGTGGTGACAAAACGAATGTGCTTGCGGCGAGCGTTGAATGCAGCCGCCTCCAAATCCAGTGGCCGGTTGCGCCTGACGTGATCGAACAAATGGGCAAGGTTCATCACCCCTTCATCGCTCAAGGCCGACATCAAACGAATGAATTGACCGTCTTCGGCCACATCGGTGGCCACGTCGATGAAATGTTTGCGCTGGCCAGACAGAAAGCTGGTCAGCGCCATGGCGCCCGCAGAGACCGCAATCATTCTTCGAAAACGGGTGTACCCAACGGCGGAAAAAGCATCCAAAACACCAGCTGTGAATGCACACCGAAGGCTTCCACCTTCAAGCACCAAGGTGTCATATGTCCTTTGACCTCGCACGTTGTTCCTACGGACCATGAGGTCGCAAGGTTACACCATGAAGGCATGCGCAGTTCAAAACGCCATCAGAACCCATGGACGGCTTGTGGGTCGAATCTTACCTCGACTTCGGACGACAGGCGTAGTCAACCCTCAAACCCATGTATATCATTGTATTAGTTCTTTTTTTCGCCACCAAAACCTGGCATGAATCCCCACGCCATGCCCGACCTGACTCCGCATGCAGGTGGGTTTCGATACATTCGCTACGAACCTGCATTGTATGATTGAATTTAATCCTTCTGTTCTGGCTGCCCCTGTGCAAGATTCGCGCATGCAGCAGGACGAATGGCAGAAGGTTTCGGCGCGGATTGCCCATGACTTGAAAGAGCCCATTCGAAACCTGTCGAGCTGCGCCAAGTTATTGGCTGACTTGAATGAAGGGGCCGATGTAGGCTTGGATAAAGCCACCCTTTGCGATTGGCTGAGGGTAAGTGCAGACCGTGCACAAGACATGATAGAAGCCATTTTGAAGCTTTCATTACAGGGAAAGAAAGAGTCAAAAACTGAAGTGGATTTGAACCGCATTGTTGAGGACATCCAACACGACCTGACCTGCCCAGCCAAGAATGAAAATGCCATGTCTTTGATCACGTCCTGCAATCTCCCCGTCGTCAATGCGGGTGCGTGGGGCATGAGAACTGTGCTGCAGAACTTGATTGAGAACGCGTTCAAACATGGCAAACCTGGCGCGACCAACCATGTTTGGATCTCAAGTGAAGGAAACGCCCATGACGGCTGGATCATTCGATGCACAGACAAAGGCCTCGGCATGACCCAGGAGCAAATCGAAAAGGCCACCATGCCCTATCAAAGGTTCAATACAGGGGCAATCGGACTGGGAATGGGGCTGTATTTGGTTCAACAAATTGTGGCGGAACACGGCGGCGAATTGACCATCAACTCTGAGCCCCATCAAGGAACTGAGGTGAGCTTCACCATACCAGCCTAACCGCCCTTAAAAAGGGGAAGAAAAAGCCGGATTTACGATGAAACTCGAATCCGTCAAGGTGTGCAGAAAGGCCACCAAGCCTTCCCTTTCTTCCAACGTTAAGGCCAGCTGATATGGGGATTGACCGGACGGCCCAACTCCGTCTTCAGAAAAGCGACCATCCAAAAAAGGGTGGGGCTGGATGCTGTCGCTGTAAAAGTCCACAACCTCGCGCAATGTTGCGAATCGGCCATCGTGCATGTAGGGTGCAGTGATGCCCACATTTCGAAGCGACACGGTTTTGAATTTCCCGTCGTCTTGTGCCGAACCTGTCAGCTCCCCGACCCCTCCATCACCGGCCCATTCATAATTCACTTCGAGGCCATTGATGGTGGGACCCGGTGAAAAAAAGTTCAGTCCACTGTGGCATTGATTGCAGCGGGTGTCCCCTCGGAAAAACACCGATTTGCCCAGGGCCTCTAATTCTGAAAGGTTCTCAAAATCAGAGTCCAAACCCTGGTCGTAGCGACCATCGTAAGACCGCAAAGACAGCAAGAACTGAACCAGGGCGTCGGTGATGCCTGTCAAATGGACTGCGGAGTCACCGAACGCATCGGCGAACAACCCGCCGTAGTAAGGAAGCGCTTGGAGCTTGGCGGGCAACAACTCCAGGGACATGTTCATTTCTTCGGGATGTCCAATGGGCTGCAACACCTGATTGGCCAGGCCTGACACCCTCAAGTCCCAGAAAAAACGCGTGTGGAATTGCAAATTGAAGAGCCCCGGCGTGTTCCTGTGCAATGGACTCCCCGACACCCCAACCGAAGCCGGGGCATCGTCTGAAAATGCACGAGACTGACGGTGACAAGTCCCACAGGAGACAGAGTTGTCGACCGACAATTGGGCATCATGGAACAACACACGGCCCAGAGTGGCGCCCTCATCGGTGATGTCAGGATTTCCAGCAATTCCGTCCAGCAAGGACAGAAACGGATCTTGATTCCAGCGCTCGGGGAACCCCATTTGGGAATACGGATATGGAGTCGAAGGTAGATTGGGCAGGGAGTGCAGCGGCACTTCGACGCCAACCTCCATGGGGGCACACCCCGAATAGAAGGCCCCCATCAAAACGACCAGAAGAGGCAAGTACGAGCCACAAGTCCTCATGCCAACAAGTTAGCTTTTTTTGCTCGGGCTCAAACCTGAGGCCACCCCTCCATGCTGTAAATCGACACGAGAAATACTGGACAACAGGTTCACGGAGCATGAACTCGGAACGAAACGGAATGCCCATGGTTTCTCAAAGCTTAATTTCGCAACGTGAGTCATCTCTTCCCCCTTCATTGTTGGTTCTTGCTCCTGGGCTGTTCTTCATTCGGACTTCATGTCCTGGCTCAAACCGACATCCCACCATTTGGACCCCTTTACGTTCAAGGAGAAGTCTCCACCTTTGACATCACCATGGACCCGGACAGCGCGGATGCCCTGCTGAACGGAGACCTGGAATACGCTTCCTCCAACGCATTTCCTGCCGAACTCCACTTCATTTCTAGCGCCCTCGATACCGTCTTGGATTCATTGGGCTTTCGTCTGCGGGGAAACACTTCGGTTTTTGCACCCAAGAAGAGTTTCAAAATCGACCTGAACGCCTTCGTTCCTGGCCAAAAACTGGCCGACCTCGAAAAACTCAACCTCAATGCCAATCAGAATGACCCTTCCCTCATGCGGGCGGCATTGAGCTGGCACATCCTCCGAGAAATGAACCTGGCCGGGTCCCGAACCAGCTTCGCCCGCGTTCTCATCAATGGACAAAACATGGGGGCGTATGTCAACACCGAGCATTTCGACGAAGAATTTGTGGAGGAGTATTACGACCAAGACAACGGCAACTTCTACAAATGTCTCTGGCCGGCTCCCCTCGAATATGTGGGAGACAACCCCGATGACTACAAGTTTGAAATCAATGGTCGGAGGGCCTATGACCTGAAGACCAACAAGGAGGCCGATGATTATTCTGACCTCAAGGAACTGATAGATGTGTTGAACAACACGTCCGATGAAGATTTTCCTTGCGCCATTGAACAGGTCTTCAATGTGGCCGACTTCCTCAAAGTGATGGCACTGGACGTCATCAGCGGCAACTGGGATGGCTACGCAGGCAACAAGAACAACTACTACCTGTATCACAATCCTCAAACCGGACTGTTTGACTACATCCCCTATGACTTGGACAACACCTGGGGAATTGACTGGGTCAATCAGGATTGGGAAAGCCGTGACCCTTATGCATGGCCCACAGAAGACCGCCCGTTGTATGACCGCCTCATGGCCGTTCCAGAGTTCAAGGGATGGTACACCCACTATTTGCGGATGCTAAGCCAGACCCATGCCCACCCGGATACGATTGAGGAATTTCTGATTCCAAACTTGAACCTGATCAACCCGGAGATTGAGCAAGACGAATTCTATCCTTTGTCCTTTGGGTTTGACCTCACCACGTTTGAATACTCCTTGATCTATCCCGCAGGCGGACATGTCGAACTGGGCATTTTCCCTTGGCTGTCGGAGCGCCTCGCCTCGTTGGACAACCAAATGGACCCCGCAGCTCCAGTTCTCGTGGTGCACGAACTGGAAGACAATGCTCCCGTTCTCGACTCCCTGAGGGTTCGGGCGATTGTGGACAGTGGAGCAGACGACGTGGAGGTCATTTGCTGGGTGAACCCGGGCAATGGCGCCCAAGCGTTTCCAATGTTCGACGACGGTGAAAGCGGAGACCACCAAGCCGGTGATGGAACCTGGGGTGTAAAGGTGCCCATCGCCAACAACTGGACCACTGTTGACTACCATGTGCAAGCCACCACTGGATCCGGCCTGGAACGCTGGTTGCCTTGCGAACCCGTGACCGTGACAGTCGGCACTTCGCCATCCAATTTGGTGATCAACGAATTGATGAGCGCCAATTCCAACAACGTCTCCGATGCGTTTGGTGAATTCGAGGACTGGGTCGAGCTGTACAACGGTGGCAACACCTCGGTGTCTTTGGGGGGCAAGTTCCTTACAGACAACCTGAACGACCCCTCCAAATACGCCTTGCCGGAAGGGTCGCTGGCGGCTGGCGACTGGGCGTTTTATTGGTTGGACAACGACCCAGAACAAGG
>CALKHD010000113.1 GCA_938092195.1 uncultured Flavobacteriales bacterium
GCCTGCAATCTTTGCTGGTGTGTTGGTTGCCCCTGATGTTGGGCTGGAGGGCTGGAGTCGCAGGTGTTTTGGGGTATTTGGCCCTTGGTTTTTGCGGACTGCCTGTTTTTGCGGGATACAGAGGAGGATTGGACATCCTGATGGGACCGACGGCGGGCTATTTGCTCGGGATGCCTGTTGCAGCATTGGCCTTGGGCGCCATGGCCAATGCCACCCCCGAAAACACGACGGACCGCGAGCGCTACCTCCGGATTGGAGCAGGAATGCTCATTGGACATGCCGTCATTCTGACATTGGGCATTCCCATTCAAATGAAGTTCATTCCTGAATTGGATGTGGTGTCGTTGCTTAAAGGGCTGATGAAGCCCGCACTTCTGAAATCGGCCCTGGGATTGCTCTTGTCGGTTTTGGTGATGCGGTTGAGCGAGATGCGGGCTTAATTTGCCCGCATGAACCTGAACCACATTTCGATCCAGACCACAGCTCTCCTGCTCTTTGGCACTGCACTCTTGTGCGGCTGTGGAGACACTGGAGAAAGTTCCTCTGCCTCAGAAAACAGCGCGCTCAGCGCCAAGGCTCAACGCATTGCTGCCATGAAACAAGTCACCGATCACCACAGCTTCGCCCGTCCTGAAGAAGCGCGCATCACCCACCTCTCTTGGGATGCCAATGTCGATTTTGACACGCGGACCATCTCTGGCTGCGCCACCTATGACATTGAGACTTCCAGCGATGCGGAACGCATCATCTTGGATACCCATGAACTCACCATTGAAGGCGTCACAGTGGATGGTCAACCTGCCACATTTGCGCTCGGTGAGGCCCAAGAACACTTGGGACGCCCCCTCACAGTTGACCTCACTGCAGGAGCCAAACAGGTGTCCATCTGCTATGTCTCGGATCCAGGTGCAGACGCTTTGCTTTGGGTAGAAGCCCAAGGCGATCAAGCCCCCTTCCTGTTTACCCAAAGCCAAGCCATTTTGGCTCGGACCTGGATTCCCGTCCAAGATTCACCCGGCATTCGCTTCACTTATGAGGCCAATGTTCGTGTTCCTCAAGGGCTCATGGCATTGATGAGTGCGGAAAACCCCACAGCAATCGACCCCGACGGGCGCTACTCTTTCCGCATGACCCAACCCATTCCCGCTTATTTGCTGGCCTTGGCAGCTGGTGAAGTGGAATACCGTTCCGTGGGACAGCGCTGCGCCGTTTATGCCGTGCCCAGCCTGATCGAAGACGCCGCTTATGAATTCGGCGAAATGGAGGACCTCCTCCTCGCCGCCGAAGGACTGTATGGTACTTATGCCTGGGAGCGCTACGACCTCCTCATCCTTCCTGCAGCCTTCCCATTTGGAGGCATGGAAAACCCCAGGCTCACCTTTGCCACGCCCACCATCATTGCAGGCGACCGCTCATTGGTCGCCCTGGTGGCCCACGAATTGGCCCACAGCTGGAGTGGAAACCTGGTCACCAACGCCACATGGGATGACTTTTGGTTGAACGAAGGGTTCACTGTCTATTTCGAGCAGCGCATCATGGAGGCCGTTTATGGCCGAGAAATCAGCGAAATGCTGGCCACCTTGAGCTATCAGGGCTTGGTCGACGAGGTCGATGCCATTCAAGATTTGAACCCAGACGACACCCACCTGAAACTGCATCTTCAAGGAAGAAACCCCGACGACGGTATGACGGCGATCGCCTATGACAAAGGCTACTTCTTCATTCGCCTGATGGAAGAGACAGTGGGCCGAGAGCGTTTTGATGCATGGCTCTCAGATTACTTCGCGACCTACGCCTTCAAGGGAATGGATACAGAGCGATTCGTCGACTACTTGAAAACCACCCTCCTGGCTGACCCCAGCACGTTGGCGGCAGTCAATCTCGATGCCTGGATATACGGACCCGGCCTTCCCCCAAATTGTCCAACCGTCTCCAGCCCCCGCATTCAAAATGTGGACGCAGCGCTGGCCGCCTGGGAAGCTGGAGAAACCAGCACCGCTGATTTGCCTTGGAAAGACTGGGTGTACCAAGAACGCTATCGGTTCTTGTCCAACCTCGCAGACGACACCTCTGTGGAACGCATGACAGAGCTCGACGATGCGTGGGAAATTGGAGGCACAGGAAACAACGAAATCCTTTTTGCCTGGATGGAACAAGCCGTGCGCAGTGGATACCAACCCGCTTACCCTCGGTTGGAATCGTTCCTGATTGAAGTGGGCCGCCGCAAATTCCTGACGCCCCTTTACCGCGCCATGAAGGAAACCAATCAAATGGACATGGCCTTGGCCATCTACAAGCAAGCCCGACCCGGTTACCACGCAGTGGCCACAGGGACCATGGATGAACTGTTGGCTTGGAATTGAAGCCCGACTTAGCCCCACAAAAAAGGCCGCCTTTGAAGGGCGGCCTTTTTTTGTGGGATGGGTTCACATCAACGGTTCAACGTGATGTAACCCTTGATTTCCCGTTTCTCGTTGGTAGACTCAGAGTACAGAACAACGCGGTATGAATACACCCCATCCTGCGCGTAATACCACTGACTGGGATCCACATCCTCAAATTCAGCTTGTCCAGCCCATCCTTCTTCCAAGTCCTCCGTTCGGAAGACCTCCTTGCCCCACCGGTTGAACACCGACAATTCAAATCGATCGGGATCAATGTCTGTTCCGTAAACCTTCCACAGGTCGTTGAACCCATCGTTGTTTGGGGTAAAACTGTTGGGGATGAAAACATTGAAGAAGTCAAAAATTTCAATGTTTCGCGTGACTTGGCTTTCGCACCCATTGGTATCAACCACAGCCAATGTGACCGGATAAATGCCCCCTTGGCCCATGGGGAATGTGAAGGTGGGGTTGGGCTCGAAACTGATGGCTTCGGGCTGCCCCAAAATGAATGTCCATGACCAATCCACCACATTGGGTGAGACGCTGCTGGTGAAGTCAATGCGCGTCTCAGGTGCGGTCGTTGGCTGAGGGCCCGCATCAAACCCCACAGCTGGTGGAGTGAACACCTGAATGTAGTTGTCGGCAATGGTGGCATTCACGCACCCCGTGGTGGTGATCACAGAGAGAGAGATGTCATAGACCCCTGGCTCATCAAAAATGTGGACGGGCGCCCCTTCGGCACTCTGACCTCCATCGCCGAAGTCCCAAGCCTGACTTTGCACAAATGCCGATGGAATGCTGTGGGCGAACGGGATGGCTTCAGGGACACATCCTCGGGTTGTGTCCGCAGTGATGAACAGATTGTACGGTTGCTCTACCTCAACTTCCATACAAGCTGTGACCGTTGGCGTGGTGCATGCTTCGGAGATGGTGACACAAAACTCCCCCGTCACTGGAGGCACAAAACCCGCTTCAGACTCTTCCCCTGCAGCGAAAGTGACCGCCTCATAGGAGAAGTCAAAGCTGTATCCGTTGCCTTCACCTCCTGATATGTCAATCGCAGAAAGAAGCACTTCATCTCCCAAGCAAATCAAATCGTCGGCTTGAATGCCCACAGTGAACGCATCGTAAATGCCCACAGTCACCGAGCCAGGCTGGGTGATGCATCCTGCAGCATCCACACCCTGCACGTCATATGTGGTGGTCCCTGAGGGACTCACGAGCAAAGACGCACCGACTCCAACCGGGTCACCCGACGACGTCCAGTTGAATCCGTATGGACCACCTGTTGCAGCCGTAGCGGTGAGCACCGCCGTTCCATCGATGCAAATCTGCACGTCATCGCTGACTTCAATGGCCGGTGGCTCAGGGTCGGCCAAGTCATATTCTGAAGTGTAAGAACAGCCTGTGTCATCGGACACTTCCAAGGTATATGACCCAGCTTCCAAATTGTCAAAAACCAGAAGGCCACCACCAAAACTCTCCGTTTCAATGGGGCCTGTCACATCGCTCAAAACCACTTCCCATGGTCCGTCTGCAGCGGGCTCAGAGATGTTGATTTCGATGCTGCCATCGGTGATCAAACACGTGGGGTCACTGAAGTCTGTGGTGTATTCGAAGCCGGGAACCACCAAGACCGTGTCTGTGGTCGCGCAGTTGTCCAAGCCTATGGGCTCCACAAAAGCCACATATTCAGTGGGTGTACCATCGAATTCATTGACCGTAGGCTGCGAGCTGTTCGGGTTGGTCAAGTTGTCTGCAGGTTCCCAATTCCAAACGAATCCACAAGCATCAAGGCCACAGCCCACGCACCAGCTGACTTCTTCATAGAAAGTGCTGGCGTCACAACTCACGCTTCCGTCCGAGGTGAACAAGACCGTGAGACAGCCATCTGCATTTGTAGCCGTAACCGAGGTCTCGGGGTAGTCTCCTGTCAAATCCACCAACTGGGGAGACCCCGTATCTGGGCCATCAAACACCTGAATGTGATCAAAAAAGCCCTCGATGGCTCCATCATAAAACAGGATGTTCATCAAGGTGCCGTCGCCAGGAACATCTGGACAATAGGTCCACGTGGTGTTCTCGTTGTTCCCGTAGCAATAAGTCGTTGTGCCTTGGCTACCTCCACACGGTGAAGGCCCTCCCCCAACAAAAGCGCCTTGCAACTGAACAGGGTCTCCGCAAAAAACCTGGTCGGGTCCAGCTGTGATGCTGTTCTCGGGTCCCTCCACCACCTCAATGGTCAGGGTGGTGTCAAATGTGCAATTGAAGTTGTTGGTGACCGTGAAGACGTAATCGTAGAATCCAGGATCATCCAACACGATGTCGCAGTAGTTCGCATCAAAATCCTGATCGATGATGCCAGGCCCGGTCCAAAAAGAGCTGTCTGCATCCAAACCAATGGTGGGTGTGAATGTGGTCACGCCAGGAATCAACGCTGGGTTGAGGTTGAGTCCCCACTCGAAAATGTAGCCATTGTCAATGGCCAGGTTGTCCAAAACAGAGAAACTCCATGTTCCATTCAAAGGACAACCCTCAAAATCACAGAGGTTGCCTTCCGGTGTGTAGATGCCCGGGTTGGCGATGTTGTTGTTTTCCGCGTTGCCCGCATTGTCGGTATACGTGGTTTGCGTCCAGTTGGCGTTGTCGTTGATGTTGGTGGCAATGTCCGCGTTTGGCGACCAACCGTAGTCATACCCCGTTCCTGGTGTGTTGGAGCCGTCATCTACGGCCTCTCCAAGAAAACAACCCCCACCTCCATTGGG
>CALKHD010000114.1 GCA_938092195.1 uncultured Flavobacteriales bacterium
GCCATGGCCCCTCCGATGGGACGCGGGATGTAGTACTTCAGCGACTCATAGGTGAACAGACAGGCGTACGGGATGCAGAGGAAGAAGAGCCACTCCTCCAGGGGAATGCCTGCGATCCAGAGGCCGCTGAGGTAGTCGGGATTGAAGCCCCAAATTCCCCGTTCCGTGAAGGCAATGTCCCATGGGATGAAAATCGCCATCATCAGAGCAATGGCGGGCAGCAATGCTGGCCAGAATCGCACAAACCTCACCTTGCGATCGAAGCTCAGCGCCAATGGAAGGGCAATGACGGCGATGTCGACAGCGAGATAGAGGTAGGGTGGGTTCATCCTTTGCTCATGGATTTGGCGGCTTTGGCCTTGTTGGCTTCACGGAAAAATTGTACTGGAACCCAGAGCATTCCAAAACACTCTCCGTGTTCCTTGTTCAGGTGCTTGTGGTGCACTTTGTGTGCTTTTCTGATGGCTGCAAAGTAGGGGTGGCGCGCGTTGCGAAACCAATTGAATCTTCTGTGAATGAACACGTCGTGGACCAGAAAGTAGCAAAGGCCATAGGCGGCGATTCCAGTTCCAATCCAAAAACGAAAGTCGGCGTAGATGCTTCCGGTGATGAAGCACCAGGCACTGGGCACGGCAAAAATCAGGAAGAAAGCGTCGTTCTTTTCAAAGAAACCAGGTTCGTGCTGGTGGTGGTCTTTGTGGAAATACCACATGGCGCCATGCATCAGGTATTTGTGTGCAGCCCAAGCCACGCCTTCCATGGCGCAGAAAGTGGCAATGACGGTTAGGGAGGAGATCAAGATTTCCATGGCAACAAAAGCAAACCGATGAAGAAGGCGGCCTGAATCAAAAACAACAATCCTGCGGCCCGGTTGGTTCGGAGGCTGTGGACCTTTCGCCAGGCCAAAGCCAAGCCAAAAGCGATGACCCACCAAGCGATGTAGTTCTTGATGGGAATGTGGTCGCCTTCCCAAGTCCAAAATCCAGCCTGGGTGGCCACAGGTTCTAAAATGATGTCCAATGCCACCATGAGTGTGGCGGTCACGGCTGCCTTGGTGAGTCTGGCTTTAGGGGTGTCTTTGTCGCCCACCCATTTGTGGGACCAATACATGGCGCCCATCAGGGTCATGAGCCAGAGGATTCCAATCATGGGGGGCGTATCGTAGATGTGCGGTCCCAAGCGCCAACCATAGGTGTAGCTTCCGAAAGGGAAGCCCGTTTGAACCCCAATCACTTCCACCGAATAGGTGACATACGCTGTGAGTGCCCACCTCCATGCATCCTCGGGATTCCCAAACCCGAGCACCACCACGGCTGAAAACAGCAGGTTAATCACTGTGAGGTTTAGGATGATGTTGGCGTCGTATAGCACCACGCCGGCGAGCCCAGCCAAGTGCAGAAAAGCCAACAGACCGAGGCAGAAGGCCATGGATCCCCACCACTTCTGGATGCCGAATGCGCCAGGTTTAGAGGAGGGGGTCATGTTTTTCCATGAGTTGATGGGTGATGCGGCCGCTGAGCAAGCACAGAGGAATTCCTCCTCCAGGATGCACGCTTCCACCTGCGAAATAAAGTCCTTTGATTCGACGGTCCCGGTTTCGGTGGCGAAGAAATGCACTCAAGGGGGCATTGCTGGCTGGACCATAGAGTGCACCTCTGTGGCTGCCTGTTCTGAGCTCGATGTCGTTCGGGGTCAATACATGTTCGCATTCGCGGTGTTTCCGGACGTTGATCCCGGTCATTCGCTCAATTTTCTGCTCGACTTTTTCCCTCAAATCATCCAACCCTTTCCGGTCCCAGCCTGCGGGGGCGTTCACCATGACAAACCAGTTTCCGGCGCCTTCCGGCGCGTCGTTCGGGGAGGTTTGGCTGCCTATGTTGATGTAAACGGTGGGGTCTTCCGAAATTTCTTGGCGCTCAAACAAGGCAGCGAATTCCTCCTGGTAATCTTCTGCCCAGAGGATGTTATGCAAGTGCAAATCTGGGGCAGGGTGTCGCATGCCCCAATAGAAAATGACGCCGGATGTGGAGGGCTCTGCGGACAAGATCCGTTCGGGTTGTTTTTGATCCGACAACATGTTGCGATAGGTTGGGGTCACGTCGGCCCCAGAAACCACCACGTCGGCCTCTATGAATTCTCCTCCCAAAAGGGTGACCCCGTTCACGGAGCCCCTTTCAACGTTGATTTTTTCGACGCGAGAATCGGTCCGAATGTTCACGCCCAAGTTCAATGCGGTTTGATGAAGGGCCTCCACAATTCCATGCATTCCTGATTGAGGCGCAAAGGTTCCCATTCCGAATTCCAAATGTGGAATCACATGAAGCATGGCAGGTGCGCGGTAGGGGTCGCTGCCATTGTAAGTCGCATATCGGTTGAAAAGCTGCTGAATCTGAGGGTGACCCACGCGGCGGTTCCAAGAATTCAATTTTCGCGTCAAAGGCAAGTCCCGCCAGGATTTGACGGCCTTGCCCAAATGACCCAAAGTGGAATTCGGCTTCCAGCTGCTTGCTTCGTGGAGGGATTGCTCCAGAAACAGGCCTTTGGTGGCGGTGAACCCCCTTTGACTGCTGTCCAAATGGTTCAGGACGGGACCAGGGTCGATGCCAAAAGCAGATTGGATCTCTGCGCTCAATTTGTCTCGGTCGCTCCAAGCTTTAAAGTGGGTTCCGTCGGGCCAGAAATAATGGCACGATCGATCCAGCTTGGTGTAGTGAAAGGGAGCAGCGTGTTCGCCTGCGGCCTTCAGAGTGTCCTCCAGAAGTTCAGGCCATGTGAATAGGCTCGGTCCCAGGTCGAACCGGTAGGCTCCGATCTTCAGTTGGCGAAGTTTACCTCCCACCTCAGGAGAAGATTCAAGCAGGGTCACCTTTCGGCCTTCGGCCGCGGCTCGAATCGCAGTGGACAGTCCTCCGATTCCGGCTCCGATGACCGCGACAACGCTCACTTTCCCAGGTGCTCGGCTGCGCGTTCGAAACAAATTCGAAACCAGGTGGTAAAATCGTCCGGATGGGCGGCTATCTCAGCCCTCATGTGCGTGAACGAGATGTATTTGTAGTCGGACACTTCCTCTGGATTCGGGACAGGAGGGACGTCACTTCTGCCAAACAGGACATGGTCGAACTCGTGCTCAACCAAGCCTCCATCCAATTCAGATCGGTAGATGAAATCAAACCCTTTTGCCAATTGACACTTCATGCCCATTTCTTCTTGGAGCCTTCTGACTCCCGCTTCAATCACGGTTTCTCCATCGCGGGGATGGCTGCAGCACGTGTTCGTCCAAAGTCCACCGCTGTGGTACTTATGGTGGGCACGTTGTTGCAGCAGCAATTCTCCCTTACTGTTGAGAATGAACACACTGAACGCCCGGTGCAGAATGCCTTTTTTATGGGCAGACATCTTTTCCATGGTGCCCTGGGCTTGGTCCAGCGTATTCACCAAGACGACGTGTTCTTCTGCGGTGCCGTTCATGTCCTCATCCAATTTGTTCTGCCAGTTCCATCATCCACTCGGCGTATTTCGGGCTGCGGGCCCAATGGTTGGCCTTGAGAAGTCGGTTCAAAGCTTTGCGGTCGGTTGCCCAATGCTCACCCACCCCCAGAAAACGGGGGGCAGTGCCGGTGACGGACAGCCGTAAGGCTTTCAATTCGTCGAGGTTGGGATGGCGAAGGACAAGCGAGTCCAACTTGTTCAGCCCTGAATTCAAACGGGAGAGTTTAGATGCTGGATTGAGTCCAAAATCTGCACTTCTTGCCAAAGACACCCAACGGTGCGCTTCAATCAATGGGGCACATTTTTCTGGGGCAGTCGCCAGCAGTTCCAAAGCGGCGTTTTCAGCTTCTTTGGCTTGTTCCAAAGTGCTGTGATCCAAAAACAACATGCGCAAATCATGAAGGGATTCACACGGGTCTTGGGGGGCCATTTCTTGCACCAAAGCCATACTGAACGTGACCAGGAGCACAGCCATTTTTGGCAATGCAAAAGGCATGTTTACAGCAGGTTGAACTGATGGCGCAGGTAAGAGCCCATCAACAGCGCGGCCTTTTGCCTGTTGGGAATTCGAATCCTCTCTTCCAATACCCTGTGGTGGGAGAGTTTCCGGATTTTGCGGAACAGCCTTAGGTAATAGATGTAAGCCATGTACACTCCCAGGCGCGAAGAGCTGGGAAGGCGGATGATGCCTTGGTATGCATGGGCAAAATCTTTTTCGATTTCAGCCTCGATGGTCCGCTTGGCGTTCTGGTCAAATTCTCCAAGGTCGAGACCCGGGAAATAGGTTCTGCCCAAGCCTTCCCAATCGGCTTGCAGGTCCCGTAGAAAGTTGATTTTTTGGAAGGCGGCACCCAAGCTTCGTGCGTGGGGGAGCAGAGCGTTGTATTGGGCTTCGTTCCCTTCCACAAACACAGAAAGGCACATCAGTCCAACCACTTCAGCACTGCCGACAATGTAATCGTCGTATCCATCTCGGTCGTAGGCCGTCTGGTCCAAGTCGCGTTCCATGGACTCCAAGAACTTGCCGACATGAGCCAAGTCCATTCC
>CALKHD010000115.1 GCA_938092195.1 uncultured Flavobacteriales bacterium
GCTCAGCGCCATGTCAGCCAACTTGAATCCAATGCCCTGAAAATGAGCAATGGGCTGACCGAACTGCTCCCTCTCCTTGGCATATTTCAGGGCCGCTTCATAAGCGCCTCTGCCAATGCCAAGTGACAAGGCGGCGATTGAGATTCGACCGCCATCTAAAATCTTCATGGCCTGAATGAACCCCTCACCCACTTCACCAAGGACATGCGAAGCTGGAACCCGACAGTCCTCAAAAATGAGCTCAGCGGTCTCGCTTGCGCGCATGCCCAGTTTGTTCTCTTTTTTTCCGCCCTTGAATCCGGGCATGTCCCGTTCCACGACCATGGCAGTGATGCCATGGCTATCGAGCAGTTCGCCCGTTCTCACCAGCACAACCGCCACCTCTGCGCTCAGTCCATGGGTGATCCAGTTCTTGGTACCGTTCAAGATCCAATCCTCTCCGTCTTGAACCGCAGTGCACCTCATCCGCATGGCATCTGACCCCGTGCCCGCTTCTGTGAGCCCCCAAGCCCCAATGTGGGCTCCTGAAGCCAACTTCGGAAGAAAACGCTCTTTCTGAGCTTGGCTGCCAAACGTCAAAATGTGATTGGTGCACAAGCTGTTATGCGCGGCCATGCTCAAACCAACGGCGCCGCAAACGGCTGCCAGCTCCTCTATGGCTGCTGAGTATTCGTGGTAACCAAGGCCGGCACCGCCAAACTCTTCTGGGACGAGCATCCCCAAAAGGCCGAGCTCTCCCATTTTGGAGAAAGCCTCGCGGGGGAAGTGTTGAGCTTCGTCCCATTCCATCACATGAGGATGGATTTCTCGCGCCGCAAAATCTCTCACCATGTCACGTATGGCAGAGATGGTTTCATTTTCCTGGAAGTTCATTGCATCCGGTTTATGCCGCAAAGGTCGTCAATGATTCTGCGTTGTGGTTCCACAGGATTTTAAATGAGGCAAAAGTTGGCTCCAACAGGTCGAATCCAGAACTGCGCACCCCATCAAACCTGGTAATTCTCCGCCATGCTCTTTCACATACCTCGCAACGACTCGACCTTGTTTAGGTGAAACCCCTGGCAAATTCGCCCAAGCCCCCGCATCGAGCTCCTCTGCGCAGAGACGCTGCACGTGTTCGGGAGAGCATTTAAACCTGCGCATTAGGGCGAAGGCCAAGCTGTCCCAACCCAAAGCCTGTTTGAGCTGCAGTGTATCCGAAAAGCCGCCCCACTGTCGCCTTGACTTCAAAATTCTCGCCGTGACCCAAGGCCCCACACCCCGAATCGACAAGAGCTCCAAACTGTCTGCCAGATTCAGATCCACACGGTCAGCAGGATTGAAGGCCGCAACCATTGGATGGGGTGTCGATTCGCCCGAACCGCTTCGAGGAGGAAGAACGGGAGCAGGACGAGGATGAGAACCTTGAACAGCCCCATTGGAGCGAGGGGCATCCACATGCGGGAACACCAACCTGTGTCGATGGATCTCCATCCACCCCTCTGGCAAAACCCGCATGCGCTCCAGAATATCAGGGCGTGTAATACCGCCCACTGCATTCTGATAACGGATGGCTGAGGCAGCTTGGCGAGGGCTTAAACCCAAACTCACCCAAGCTGCCGAATCCAAGGACTCCACCACAATCGGAGCCGCATCCGCTCCTGGCGGATTCGGCGACAAAAGGTCCAACCTCGAGCCCACCGGCTCATTTGGGACACTCGGAAGCGCTCCCAATGCATGCAGAAGAACCTCTACGCCAATGGGCTCAGGAGTGAACTTCCATTGGGCGCGCCACAATTCGACACCCGACCAAAAAAACAGAGCTGCACCCAACAGCCAAGCGCCGATGCGCTCCGACCTCAACGGAGGAGGCCCCCATGGCTTGCGCAAAGGAAATCAGTCGTATCGCTTGATCTCTCCGGATTTGACCCGTTTGAGGTAATCGGTGAGGTCTCCCCGAACTTCTCCTGCCAGGAAGTACAAACCAAGGACGTTCGGGAAACACATGGCAAAAATCATCGCATCGCCAAAGTCAAACACACTGCTTGCACTGATGGCTGAACCCACCACCACAAAGACACAAAAAATGGCCTTGTAGCTCAAGTCAGCCGCCCGGGTCTCCCCAAACAAGTAAGTCCATGCCTTGAGGCCATAATAGCTCCATGAAATCATGGTAGACAGCGCAAACAAGATGACGGCAAGCGAAAGCACTCCGGGGAACCAAGAAATGCTTTGCTCAAAACTGCTCGATGTGAGGCCGATGGCATCCAATGAACCGGATTGAGCATTTCCAAGTACCGTGACGGCGTCGTATTGACCATAGTCCGTGATGACAATCACCAAAGCGGTCATCGTGCAAATCACAACGGTGTCAATGAATGGCTCGAGCAAAGCCACAATGCCTTCGCTCACCGGCTCATCGGTCTTGGCAGCACTGTGCGCAATCGATGCCGATCCAATGCCGGCCTCATTGGAGAATGCCGCGCGACGGATGCCTTGAATCAACACCCCAACAAGACCCCCGTACATCGCTTCGGTGTCGAAAGCGCCACTGATGATTCTACCAAACGCAGTGGGAACCGCGCCGAGGTTGGTCAAAATGACCCAAAGCGCACCCAAGATGTAGATGCCGACCATAAAGGGAACAATCTTATCGGTCACTTTGGCAATGGACTTGATGCCACCCAAAATCACCACACCCACCACCAAGGCCATCAACACACCGAACATCCAACCCTGACCAAACAAGATGCTGGATTCCCCTCCGGTTACCGCAATCAACTGCTGAGTGGCTTGGTTGATTTGCACCATGTTGCCTCCGCCAAACGAACCTCCGATGCATGCGATGGCAAACAGAACCGCGAGAACCTTACCAAGCCCTCCCTTGCCTTGTTTGGCAAGGCCATCTCGCAAATAATACATGGGACCTCCTGACACGGACCCATCGGGGTTCTGCCGGCGGTACTTGAGTCCAAGGGTGCACTCAATGAACTTGCTGCTCATTCCGAAAAGCCCGGCGATGATCATCCAGAACGTGGCACCAGGGCCTCCCAAGGAAACCGCGACGGCCACACCCGCAATGTTGCCGACACCAACCGTGCCGCTCAAGGCGGCCGTCAGCGCTTGAAAATGAGACACCTCGCCTTGGTGGCTGGGGTCATCGTATTTGCCCCTGACCACATCCAAGGCATGCCCAAAGGCTCGGATGTTGATGAACTTGAAGTAAACGGTAAAAAACAAGGCGCCCACAAACAACCAAATCAGAACGAATGGAACGGTGAATCCGCCAATCTCAACACTCCAGAAAATCACAGAAGTGATGACCTCTGTCACAGGCCCCATCACGCTGTTGATGGCGTCGTCCACAGTGGCTGCGGAAGCTTGGAAAGGAAGAACAAATAGGGCGAACAGCGCAGTGCTGGCGGCGATCAGGCGTTGCATGAAATCTTGTTTGGTTTGCGTTGGGCGCAATATAGGACCCGCAACATGCTCCCGACCGAGGGAATCACTCCGGAGTTTGCAAACCGAACAATCGGTTGAGCAAACGCAACTGGTTTTCGCTTCCGAGCACAAAGAGCTTGCAGGCGTTGTCCAGTGGGGTGTTCGGACCAGGATTGATGATGAACTCCCCGGCTGAAGTTTTGACCCCGATGACGTTCACGCCCAAACGGTTTCTGGCATCCACCTCTCCCAAAGTGGGCAAGCGAAATTCACTGGGCAGGTCTTTCACGTCGACCTCCTCGAGGTTGATGGCGTCCTTTCCTTGAATCCGAATGTGGTCAATGAAGTCCATCACATCGGGGTTGACAACCAACGAGGCCATGTGTGCTCCACCAACCGTGTCGGGCATGATCACGTTGTCTGCTCCAGCCCTCCGCAATTTGGCCACAGAAGCAGCTTGAGAGGCCCGACTGATGAGCATGGCCCGCTCATTGTGTTCGCGCACGGAAAGAACGGTGTACAAGTTGTCCGCATCGCTTGGCAGCGTGCAAATGACCGCTCGGGCGCGCTCTACAGCTGCCGCCATCAAGCGATCGTCTCGGGTGGCATCACCGGCGATGACCAGTGGGGTCAACCCTTCCCTCAGCTGAGCGACAAGCTCTTCGTCTTTTTCTACAATGACCACGTCGTATCCCTTGGCCTGCAGGTCTGCATAGGCCTTTTCGCCGACACGGCCGTAGCCGCATACGATTACGTGATTGTCCAGGTTGTCGATGGTGCGTTCCAATTTCCTTGCCTTGAAGAGGTCCCGATATTCCCCTGCCACGAAGTACGTGGTTATGGCGGAGATGGTGTAAGCGAATGTACCGATAGAGAAAATGATGAGCAGTGAGGTGAATACCATCCCATTCGGGCTGAGTTCATGCACCTCTCGACAGCCCACCGTGCTCACGGTGATCATGGTCATGTAGAAGGCTTCGATGAAGGTGTAGTCCTCCAAAAGCATGAAGCCAATGCTGCCCACCACAACCACCAGCATGACCACTGTCAAGGACAGGGCAATTCGACTGAATGATTTGAACCGGTAGAGCACAGCGGAAAGTTAACGGGATGTGCTCAATTCCAAGGCCATGGCCTTTTGGAGTTGCCACGCTTCTGTTCGGGCGGCTTCTGCAAAATCCTCTCCTGCCGATGCGTACATCAAGCTGCGCCCCACATTGACAAGCAATCCGCCAGCCAAAGACTCGGCCCAACCGGCCTTGCACACAGCCTCAAGGCTTCCACCTTGGGCCCCGACGCCGGGCACCAACAAGAAGCGTTCCGGCACCACAGCCCTGACCTCTGCAAGCCATTCTGGACGGGTCGCCCCCACCACATACATCAAGCGCTCAGCGCCCTTGTATTGTTGACTCACCTCCAAAACTTTCCGCCACAAGGGTGAGCCGTCCTGGCCACCGTGAAATTCAAAGTCTTCTGCCCCCGGGTTGGAAGTGGCGGCCAGCAGGATGGTCCACTTGTCCTCGAAGGCCAAAAAAGGCTCGACACTGTCCCGCCCCATATAAGGCGCTACGGTCACTGCGTCGGCCCCCCATGCTTCAAACGCGGCTTGGGCATACCGGGTGGCGGTGTTGCCGATGTCTCCCCGTTTGGCATCAGCGATGCGCAAGCAATCCGCAGGAATGGCCGCCATGGTCTCTGCCAAAACGTTCCACCCATCTGCGCCCATCGCCTCGTAGAAGGCCACGTTGGGTTTGTAGGCCACCGCCAAATCAGAGGTCGCCTCAATGATCGCCCGATTGAAGGCCAGGACAGCCTCTGGTCCTGTGCCCAAATGGGCGGGAATGCGGGCGGGATCAGGGTCCAATCCGACGCAGAGAAAAGACTGCTTGGCACGGATGGTTTCGATGAGCAACTGTCGGTCCATGGCTGGCGAAGATACCTTTCTAAAACGATGCCCAACCCAAATCAGGAAGCACCACTTCCTATGCCCGCTTGCTTCAACCGCTCTGTGCGTTCCACGGTGCGAAGGGCATCGACAATCTCTTGTAAGTCTCCCCCCAGAACCCGTTCCAAGGCATGCACCGTGAGGCCAATGCGGTGGTCCGTGACGCGGCCTTGGGAGTAATTGTACGTTCGAATCTTTCCCGACCTGTCGCCCGTGCCCACCTGAGACTTCCTTTCTGCAGCTTCCGATGCGCGCCGGACCCGATCCTCGGCCTCCCAAAGTCGGGTTCGCAGCACCCCCAGCGCCTGGTCATAATTGGCATGCTGAGATCGACCGTCCTGGCACTCGACCACCACCCCCGTCGGCAAGTGGGTCAACCGCACGGCACTTTCGGTTTTGTTGACATGCTGTCCTCCTGCCCCACTGGCCCTGAAGGTGTCCTTGCGAATGTCCTTGAGGTCCAGCTTGAAGTCAGCTTGTTCCGCTTGGGGCAGAATGGCCACCGTGGCGGCACTGGTGTGGATGCGGCCTTGTGATTCCGTGGCCGGAACACGCTGAACACGGTGCGTTCCGCTCTCGTACTTCAAGTGACCAAAGACTGCGCTTCCGGAAACCCGAGCCACAATTTCCTTGTAGCCCCCGGCCGTTCCATCGTGGGCGCTGATGACCTCCAGCTTCCACCCCTTGCCATCCACATACCTGTGGTACATCCGGAACAAGTCGCCCGCCCAAATGGCCGCCTCGTCGCCCCCTGTTCCAGCACGCAGCTCCAGCACGCAGTCGCGTTGGTCACTGGGATCGTCGGGAACAAGGGCTTCCTGCAGTTCTTGGCTCAAGTCCCGCATGACCGACTCCAAACGAACGACCTCTTCCCGGGCCATGTCCTTCAGTTCTGCATCGTCGCTGACCAAGTCCTGCTTGGCCTCGGCCAAGCTCTCCCATGCCTGTCTGTATTCTTGAACACGCTTGACGATGGGGTCCAGAAGGTTGTAATCCCGCATGGCCGTGCGGTAAGCCTCAGGGTCTGAAATCACCCCAGGGTCAATCACCCGAAGCGACAACTCCCGATGCCGGTCTTCCAATGCCGCCAGCCGATCCAGCAGCCCTTCCATCTCAGCTGTACGTTTCTTGGCCCAACGGACCTTGGATGGTCAATCGAGGAGCCCCGGCTGAGCGCGCCTCGACACGCCCCACCACTTTGGCTGCCACACCATGCTTCTGCGCGGTTTCAATCACCACTTGCGCATGCTCAGGCGTTGTGTACACCTCCATTCGGTGGCCCATGTTGTAGACCTGATACATCTCGCGCCACGCAGTGCCACTGTGCTCTTGAATCAGCTTGAACAAGGGAGGCGTTTCAAAAAGGCCATCCTTTACAATGTGAAGCCTCTCGTCTGCAAAGTGGAGCACCTTGGTTTGGCCTCCGCCGCTGCAGTGGACCAGCCCGTGAAGGGGCCCTCGACCCGCTTTGAACAAGTCTACCAAGATGGGGGCGTAGGTGCGGGTGGGTGACAGAACCAACTTTCCTGCATCCACTGGAACCCCGTCCACATCGTCTGTGACGTTGAACGGTCCTGTATAGACCAGGTCCTCTGGCAACCCTGGGTCAAAACACTCCGGGTACTTCTCTCTCCAGCCGGGTCCGAAAACATCGTGACGGGCACTTGTGAGCCCATTGCTGCCCGTGCCACCATTCCAGTCAGCCTCGTAGTTGGACTGACCATCACTGGCCAAACCGACCACAACGTCGCCTTCTTGAATGCGCGCATTGTCAATGACCTGATCGCGCTCCATCCGGCAAACCACCGTTGAATCCACCACCACTGTGCGAACCAAATCGCCCAAATCTGCGGTCTCGCCTCCTGTGCCTCGGACATCCAAGCCCCATCTGCGCCACTCGGCCATCAGTTCTTCTGTGCCCTGAATCAGAGCTGCGATGACTTCGCCGGGAACCAGGCGCTTGTTTCTTCCAATGGTCGAACTCACCAGGATGGGACCTGTGGCACCCACGCACAGCAAGTCATCGATGTTCATCACCAGAGCATCTTGGGCGATGCCCTTCCAAACGGACAAGTCGCCGGTCTCCTTCCAGTAAATCCAGGCCAAAGCACTCTTGGTGCCTGCGCCATCGGCATGCATGACCAAGCAATGCTCGTCGCTGCCGGTCAAAGCATCGGGAACGACTTTACAAAACGCCTTGGGGAACAACCCTTTGTCGATGCCCGAAATCGCAGCATGAACCTCCTCCTTTCCCGAGGAGACTCCGCGCCGGGCATACCGGTCCTGTGTGGTAGAACCGGAACTCATTTCACTCACTCGGGTACGTAATCGAAGCTGGTGATTCGGAAAACGGTCCGGCGGTTCATCTGGTGCGCCGCCTCACGCTCTTCTTCAGTGGCGAGAGCTGCGATCGCTGCGTCGCTGATCAAAGGCATGGTTTCGCCACGGCCCAAGGGCTGCAAACGCTCGCGCTCAATTCCGCGCTCAACGAGATAGTTCACACAAGTCTCTGCACGTCGCTGGCTCAACACATCGTTCGCTTGGTTTCCGCCCCGGGTATCGGTGTGGGCTTCTAAGGAAATCGCGAAGGTTGGATTGCGGTCCAAGAGGTCGACCAAGTAATCCAAAGAGTCTTTTGAATTCACTGCTGCATCCACTATGAGGTCCGCTTTCGCAAATTCATACTGCACCAATGGCATGGGGTAATCCTCGTTGGTCACCACCTCGCGCAACAGGTATTCCTTGATGAAGTTGGTGGACTTGGACAATCCAACGGTGCTGAATTGATCTCCAGCATTGATGTACCCCTCCATGGAAATGCTCACCGAATAAGTGCTCTCAGCACCAATCTCCCAGCTTCCCTCGTCAATACCTCCTTCCTCGTCTGTCTCTCCTGAAGCGCTGTCTCCTTCATTGCCAGTGACCGTTACTGTGGCGCCCACAATGGGCATTCCTGTGTCGTAGTCATACACGTAAGGGACATACTCAAACTCAAGAGGGGGCATGGAGAAAGCGAAGAGGTCGTCCTTGCCTTTGCTTTCGGGACGATCAGAGCTCAAGAAGCCTTTTTCGTCTTTTGGGTGGTAAACCAATGCAAAGTCGTCACTCGCGGTGTTGATGGGGTACTCCATAAACTCTGGGGCCTCGAAGTTCATGCCATCTCCTGCCCAAGTGGCCTTCAAGATGTCAAGGCCGCCCATGCCGCCGGGGCGGCTAGAGGCGAAATAAAGGTCGCCGTTTTTGCGGATGCTGGGGAAGAATTCGTCGGATGACGAATTGATTCCTGGGCCCATGTTCGTTGGCGCGCCCCACTCTTCGGAGGAATCATCCCACTGGATGTACCAGAGGTCACGGCCACCTTGCCCGCCTTGCATGTCGCTCACAAATACCATGTACATGTCGTCCGGGGTCATGGCGGGCTGTCCTACTTGAGATGAATCGTCCACTGCTCGATCGAGAATGGGGAATTCCTCTGCAGCTCCCCAGCGAGAACCGACGCGTTCAGCGCGGTAGATGTCACATGGGAAATTGTTGTCTTTGTCGACCACACAACGGGTGAAGTAAAGCGTCTTGAACTTGGAGTCGAGGGTGACACCGCCTTCGTTGCTCGGGCTGTTAATGGTGTTGCCCAGAGGCTCTGGGATGCTCCAATTTCCTTTGCGATCCACTTCTGCCGAGAACAAATCCATGTAACTCTCTCCAGTGATGGGGTCTTCTCCACTTCCAGCGCTGCTGCTGCGGCTTGAAGCAAAAATCACATCTTCCCCTCGCTTGTCCGCGAAGGCCATGGCGAAGTCAAAGCTGGGTGAATTGGCCATCACCAATGGCTCGACCACAAACCGACTCTCTGCAACCACGAGGCTCTCGGCCGCGCTGTTGCAAGAAGAAATGAAGGAGGAGGCCATGGTGGCGTCCCCTCCGTTGTCCTTGTACTTCTGGAACTGCTCTACGGCATCGTCGAAGTCGCCTTGCCCCATGAAAACCAATCCATAGTTCTTGTACACTTCAGGATGATCCGCTGCCCACTTTAAGTCAATGGCGCGCTTGTACCACTCCTCTGCTGCAGGCAAAGCCCGACCCAAACGGTAGCATTCTCCAATGCGATAGCAGACCCTTCCTTTTTCATCGATGTCGCCTTTCAGCTTGGCGTAGGCGACTTGATAGTCTTTCGCCGCTTCGAAATAACCACCGCGATCAAATGATGCATCAGCGTCAGCTGTTATGTCATTCTGTGCGAAACCTTGCAGGCAAAACAAGGTGAGAACAAAGGTGACGGCGGTGCTCAGTGCACCGGAGCGTCCGGGGATCAGGTTCAACATTCCGAGAATCGATATACCGGCGAATGTAAGAAGGCCCCGGAACATCACATGAATGAATCCGAGGCCTTCCAATAAATCTTTTGACACGGACTCAACGTGTAAAGAGCAACTCCCTCAATTTCGGGAAGGGCCAGCGGCTGTCTTCCGTGAGTTTTTCGAGTTGATCCACCTGTACCCGGACTTCATCCATGAGCGGCTTTACAACCGCTGCATACCCTTCTGCACGGGCCTTCATGTCTTCAACTTCATTGATTTTGCAGCGTTCTGTCCGCAGCATCTCTACCGAGGAGTATGCCGCTGACAACCCCACGGACAAACCTTCAAGAATGTTGCGTTGAGCTGTGGTCATGCCATCTGCAGCATGGTCCCCAAAAACATCCATGAACCCTTGGATGTTGGCCAACAGGTCACTCTGGTAATCCATCACAGCAGGCAAAACCTGATTGGTCACCATGTCTCCCAACACGCGGGCTTCAATCTGAAGCTTCATCACGTAATTCTCAAGCTCTACTTCGGTCCGAGCGCTGATTTCTTCTGCAGTGAGAACACCCACTTCTTCAAACAAAGCGACGGTTTCTTTGCGTTCCCACACTGAGAGAGCGCTTGGGGTATCCATCAAGTTGGAGAGTCCGCGCTTGGCTGCTTCCTTCACCCACTCTTCCCCGTAGCCATTGCCTTCGAAACGAATGGCCTTGCTTTCCTTGATGAGCTTTTGAATCTCCTTCAGCAGGGCCTCGTCTTTTTTGTCGCCCTTGGCAATCCGGCCATCTACCGCCGTTTTGAACTCACTGAGCTGTTGCGCCATGATGGTGTTCAACACCGTCATGGGAACCGCACAATTGGCGGAACTGCCCACGGCGCGGAACTCAAACTTGTTGCCGGTGAAGGCGAAAGGTGAAGTTCTGTTCCGGTCAGTGTTGTCCAACATCACCTCAGGAATGCGACCGATCTCCAGCTTAACGGCTGTCTTTTCGTCGGGGCTCATCTTGCCAGCACTCACGTTCTTTTCGACCGCGTCGAGCAGTTCTGTCAACTTCGAACCAATGAAGGCACTGATGATGGCAGGTGGCGCCTCATTGGCACCCAAGCGGTGGTCATTGCCCGCACCTGCAATGGCGGCGCGAAGAACATCTGCATGGCGATGGATCGCTGCAATGGTGTTCACGAAGAATGTGAGGAACCTCAAATTCGTTTTGGGGTTCACTCCTGGCTTCAGCAAGTTCACACCGGTATTGGTGCCCAAAGACCAGTTGTTGTGCTTTCCTGATCCATTCAAGCCTGCGAAGGGCTTTTCGTGAACCAAAACCCTGAAGTCGTGGCGGATGGCCACATTCTCCAGCAGGTCCATCAGCAGCAAGTTGTGGTCGTTGGCCAAGTTGGCCTCTTCGAAGACCGGTGCGACCTCAAATTGGTTGGGGGCTACTTCGTTGTGGCGGGTGGTCACAGGGATGCCCAGTTTGTGGGCCTCGCACTCAAAGTCCTGCATGAACGCCATCACGCGGGGAGGAATGCTTCCGAAATAGTTGTCGTCGAGCTGCTGGCCTTTGGCTGGAGCAGCACCAATCAAAGCGCGTCCACTTTGCGCCAAGTCTGGACGCGCGTTGTACAAGGCCTTGTCCACCAAGAAATACTCTTGCTCCCAACCCAATGTGGCCACCACTTTGGTCACATTCTTGTCGAAGTACTGACACACCTCAGTGGCCGCCTTGTCAACGGCAGTGAGGGCCTTCAACAATGGCACTTTGTTGTCCAAAGACTGACCCGTGTAGGCAATGAAAATGGTAGGGATGCACAAGGTTTGACCCATCAAAAATGGGGGGCTGCTCGGATCCCAGAGGGTATAGCCCCTGGCTTCGAACGTGGAACGAATGCCCCCGTTTGGAAAGCTCGAAGCGTCAGGCTCCTGCTGGACCAACAAGCTTCCATCAAAACGCTCGATGGCGCCTCCACGTCCGTCGGGCTGAATGAAGCTGTCGTGCTTCTCTGCCGTGCTTCCCGTCAGGGGTTGGAACCAGTGTGTGTAGTGCGTGGCTCCCCTCGCCATGGCCCATTCCTTCAGAGCGCTGGCCACCTGATCCGCAATCTTGCGGTCAATGCGGATGCCATCCTGCATGGCAGACACAACATGGTCATACGCCTCCTCCGTGAGGTACTCGCGCATGGCGCTGAGTGTAAAGGCGTGATCTCCGTAGTACTCAGAAATTTTCCGAGAGGGGGTTTCAAGGGCCTTCGGGGCACGTTCAAGAACGTCTTCGATGGCTGTGATCCGATAATTGGACATGGTTTTGCGTCTTATGATGCAAAAGTAGACCAATACCCCCCTCACATTTCACACCAAACATGAACAAAGCATTAAAAAATCAGGAAATACCCCTTTTTTGAGGGGGGTGATTCTTGTTTTTTATGTTTTTCAAGGCAAAACGACCTCAGAAAACCACGATTCTCTTGCGAACCGTGAACCCGGGCTGGCTCAAGGTGAGGGTATGAACCCCCGCAGGGAGGTGCGCGAGTGGAATGCGCCCTTGGAAACGCGAATGTTCATGAGCGAGCCCTTGGCCTTTGCCGACCTGCCTGCCAGCAGGGTCATGGAGGCTCCATTCAAATTCACCGTTCCATCCGTCCAACACAAAGCTGACTTCATCTCGGGCTGGATTCGGAAATACCTGAACCTCTCCCCGGACCAAATCGGGCCCCGCGATGTCATTGACCAAGTTGGTCTCAAAATGAAAATTGTGGACGATGGACTTTCCGAAGTCCGGCTCGAAGGTGATGAAGTTGCCTCCCACCTTGCGCAACCTCACAAACCCGCTTCCATCGTCGTTCGCCCAAAAGCTGATCCCGTCGTCATCTGAATCCTGGAATTCGAACGTATAGCACCCGGCATTCATATAGATGGTGTCGCGGTACTGGGTGTTGGCCTCTGGATAAGTGCGCTCGAAATACACCGTTCCATCTTGGTGGGTCAGCTTGGCACTGTTTTCCCACGGCGTAGAATTGGTGCGTATGAAGACAATGAGCCGGTTGTCGTCCTCATCATCCGGGTCGTCCATGTATGTGTAGGTCGGTGGGCGTCGGAAAGTGCTTCTGACTTCGTCATTCCATGCCACTTCATCTGTCCCACTGTTGGGGCCCGAAACCTTGGCCACAAAAACCAGGTCTTCTTCTTCGTTGCCCACCCACATGCTTGGATCCAAAGCAACCAAATCCACCACTTCTTCTTCAAGGAACGCCAATTGCCCTGTCCACGTGAAGGACTGAAGGTTGTCAGGCAATCCGAACGTGATGGTGCACGAGGTCAGCGGTGTACTGCCGCTGTTGCGAAGGACCACCTGCGGCTTGTCACAGATGGGGTTGGTTCGAGAAGAAAGCTTGGACCCATTGGGCGCGAGTACTTCCACCAACTCCGCGTCCAATGCGTGATTGGCCGCACCGTAGGAAATGATTTGCCCCTCGAAACGATAGTTTCCGTCAGGGTCAAAATCGATGTCGTAGTCCACGGTGAAGGCCTCCCCTTCTTGAACCAAACCGGTCAACTCCATGTCACGGGTTGCCGTTGGCGCACCCGGGCACCAACCGGCCCTGTCATAAATCCATGTCCCACCTTGGGGAAACAAAGGGTTGTCCGCGCATTCCTGCATGATTTCCCACGACCACTGCTCTTGGCCATTGACGCGCACCCTGTGCGTATTGAAACAGAATTCGGCGCAGTTGTTTCCGCTCCCAAAACCGTGTCCTGAAGCGCGGGTCTTCAAACGCCACATCTCCTCAAGGTCGCCCGGGGTGTATTCATAGGCCACCACGTTTTGGTCAAAGGTGGACAGTCCGTATTGCCCCTTCCAAAAAGCCTCCACGTCCAATACGTTGCGAGCAGGCTCTCCTTCAATAAAGTGGAATTTGAGATCGAGAAGCTCCTGCCAATTGCCCGCTTGCAGCTCCACACTGTCCCGAAGCAGCGGCAGGTAATCGGTCACGTCATAGCGCCATGTCCAGCCGTCGTCCCCCATGTCCAGACCAATTCCGTATGGCGTGATAAACCGATACAATTCATAGCGGTCGATGACGTCAAACGGAACCCCGTAATAGTCGAGCGTATCGCTGACCACCTCCGAGACTTCACCAGGTACAGGATAAAGGAGCGTATCTCCAAAAACCGGCACCCACATGGTCTCTCCTGGGGTGTAGTGGTAGCTGATGTCGGTCATCACCACACCATTGCCCTGGACCTCCCAAGAAGACAGGCTGGAGGGGGCCACGGGCTGCAAGTCCAAAATGGACCCATCGGCCACCAATTCAAGGTACTCGCCGCGACCAAAGCCCAACCATGGTCGAAGCCCTTGCTCCAGCCCCTTGGCCAACTCACGTCCTGGGGTGGGTCTGCGCAAAGTGCTTCCATGGTGAATGCCCGGTGCACCGCCTGGATGGTGGTTCTCCTCTTCGGTTCCGTTGGCGCCATCGAATCGGTAATCCACCATCAAAGCATCATAGTTGGGGTGCCATGCTGTGGGCTGACGGTTCATCCAAGAAGCGATGGTGGCCCCGTCCAAAGCCTGTGACCAGATCCGGAAATCATCCACCCGGCCGTTGTATCGATTGTTGCCGTTGGCCGACGCGCCCAAGTTCATCTTGACAATGCCCTCGATGGGGTTGTCCTTTCCTGTCCCGCTGTGGAAGAGTGCGCCATTGAGATAGATTTCCATCACACCGGTCTCGGCATTCTTGACAAAGGCCCAGTGATTCCAACGGCCTTCATAGTCTTCGGTTTGGGCTTGGGCATCGATCCGGTCGTACCCCCCATCTTGACCGCAGTCCCAATAAACACGGCCATTGCTCCAAGGCAAGTGGACATTGACCACGCGCTGGTTTTGGGCATTGACGGCTTCGAACAGGGTCCCATTTTGAGGCTGGGCCTCGGGGTTACCATACACCCAGCACTCCACCGTGATTTCGGATTGCAAGCCCCCGAGATCGGCAACGTCGATTTCGATCCGGTCCGGCGCGGTGAACTCCACCTCTCCATCGAACCCACTGGACGCCCAACCCTTCCCTTCTGCGCTGGTGACCAACACATGGCCATCCTGAGCACCGTCTGTTTCGACCGACACATCGTCAAGGGCAAACTCAAGGACGAGGTTGCTCTCGCCGTCCCATTCGATGGGCGGGGACAAACGAATGGAAAGGCTGTCTTGGAACTGCCAAGAAGACAACCCGTACTGATAAGCCGTGTTGGGCAATGCCAAGAATCCCGTGAGAACCGTGTCGCTTGTCAATCCCCATTTGAGGTCCATTCTTCTGGCTTGGGGCGCTCCGGCGAACATGGGGACATACAATCGATCAATGGACCCTGCTCCCAATGCAGACAACTCTTCTGCAGTCCACATGTACTGAGATCTTCTGGAAGCGGCCGTTTCAAACAACCCATCGGCAAAGACCACTTCGCCCGGCTGGACCACCTCTTCGCTGAGAACTTCGTCCACCAGATGCTGCGCCGCAGGCATCCAAATTGAATCCTGAACCCCCTCTACAAAAGGCACAACCAGAGCGGTATCAAACGGCGCATCGGCCAGCAGCTGAAATGGATGCTGCAAAGCGGTGCTGTCCATGAGGCCTGTGTGATCAAACAAGTAGGTGTAGGACAGGTAATCCCACTCTCCACAGGCATAGCCCAAATTCCCGGCTGTGCCATCCTCAAAACACTTGAGGGTGTACTCCATGATGACCTTGCCGTAATCCACCCCATTGTCGGATGCCGGAAAGTCGAACCAACGGCGGCCCGGGCTATCGTAAGCGGTCTCGGGGTTGTTCTGGGCGTCAAACGTATACGTTTGAACCGTGGTGGTGTCGGCCAAAGCCGTGGTCACAGACAAACAAGAAAAGCAGAGGGCGATCAAGCCTCTGAAGACGGATGGATTCATGGGGCAAAAGTTAACCCGCCCGCACCTTTTCTCATTCCGATGGGCTGCAATCGGAGCACCCTTTCTCTACACCAACATCCACCGCTCTCCTGATGGCGAGGTTCAGCGAATGAAGCCCAGCGTCAGCGGCTCCCAGGATATTCCTGCAAGGCCGCGGCGATGATGGCCACGGCACGTCGGATGGCCATTGTCTCGAGCACATAGGCAATGCGGACTTCATCCTGACCTGCTCCCGGTGTGGCATAGAAGCCAGTGGCGGGCGCCATCATGACCGTCTCTCCATCGAGATGGAATTCAGACAGCATCCATTCGCAAAAGGCATCACTGGAATCGATGGGCAATCGGGCCACTGCATAGAAGGCCCCACCTGGCGTGGGCACAGCAACCCCGGGAATCGCCCGAAGGCCCTCCACCAAGGCATCCCTTCGCTCCACATAAGCGGACTTGACGTCTTCGAAATACGAACGTGGGGTGCGCAGTGCAGCTTCGCCTGCAATCTGACCCAATGTAGGGGGACTCAAGCGGGCCATGGCAAAGCGCATGCATGCTTGGTGCACCTGAGCATTTCGTGTCACCAGCGCACCCACCCGAGCGCCACACATGCTGTACCGCTTGGACACAGAGTCCATCAGCACCACATGCTCATCCAAACCTTCTAGGGAAAGGACACTGGTCGGCGGTTTGTCGCCGTAACAGAATTCGCGATAGACCTCGTCGGCAAACAAGTACAGGTCGTGCTCCAACACCAAGGTGCGGATGGCGGCCAACTCTTCATCGGTGTACACATAGCCCGTGGGATTTCCGGGATTGCATATCAAAATGGCGCGCGTACGGCTGGTCACTTTGGCAGCGATGTCGTCCACTGGAGGCAATGCAAAGCCCTCCTCAATGCTGGAAGCCACAGGAACCACCTTGACACCAGCCATGGTGGCAAATCCATTGTAGTTGGCATAAAACGGCTCGGGAATGATCACCTCATCGCCTGGTTCCAAACAAGCTTGGAACGCGAACACCAAGGCTTCGCTTCCACCAGTGGTGACAATGACCTGCTCCGGTGCAACGTGAACATCCACCGAGGCATAGTACTCCGCCAACCCTTCGCGGTAGGTGGCAAAGCCATCACTGGGGCTGTATTCAATCACCGATCTATCCATGCCCTTGACGGCGTCCAAAGCGACGTCTGGCGTGGCGATGTCAGGTTGACCGATGTTCAAATGGAGGACCCGTTTTCCTGCGGCCTTGGCAGCGACTGCGAAGGGCGCAAGTTTGCGTATCGGGCTGTCGGGCATGGCTTGCCCCTTGGTCGAGATGCGCGGCATGTTGCGGTGGTTGTTGGCCTGTGATGGCGGCGCGAAGATAACCGACCAAAACGCAGGAAGCCGGCCCTCTGAGGGACCGGCTTCCGCATTTCATGGATGGGCTCAGAATCACTCTGTCACCATCAGCTTCTTCACGGTCATGTACTCGTTGCTCGCAATGCGAATCTGGTACATACCGGCGTTGAGGCCTTGTGCATCAATGGTCATCAAGTACTCCACATCGCTCATGGCGTTGCCATCGTACAACTCTTGCACGAGCTCACCAGCCATGCTGAAGAGATCAACGCGGAGACGCATGTTGTTGGAGACCACAAACCCAAGCTGACTCACGTTGCTTGTTGGGTTTGGCATCAATCCAGTCACGCGGATGGGCTCCTTGATTCCGCCGGAGACTGAAACGTCAAACGGCTGGTGCCCACCTGCAAGCTCAGCAGGCGGATCGAGGTTGTAATCGTCCTCACCTTGGATGGAGTAACCAAATTCAGTCGTGTTGCCACAGGCATCCGAGATGGAGTAATCGTACTCAGCAGTCCATGGCAATGTGCAGTCCATGTCGAGCATGATGTCTCCACTTGAGGCCAAGAACCCTTGAGACACTCCGTCCACAACCAACTGTCCGCTCCAGTAGAACCAAGCGCTGGCACCATAGTGCTCATTCTGGTTGTTGGCACCTTGGCCAATCTGCAGTCCGTAGTAGTAATTCATTGGCTGATGGGTCAAGCTCAACTCAGAACCGGCGTAAATGCCTGTTCCCAGCATGCCTCCTGTCTGCATGACAGAGAATGACCAGTCAGTCCAAGGTGTTTCACCTGGCATCACTTCGGAACAATCCTTCTTGAATCCGCGGCCAAGTCCTTCCCATTGCGCCCAGTTGAAAGCGGCGTTGTAATCCGCACTCCAGACAAATCCTCCTGTTCCATCGGCATTCTCCATCTCGACTTGAATAAAGAGGGTCTGGTCGTAATGGCTCTCAATCAGGTTAATGCCGCCGTCGACGACGGTGAAGCCCGCTCCATCGAAATAGGCGCCCTCCAAGATCATCGCCGCTGGCGCGCCACCGTTGCACGACTCTCCATTGACGAAAGCCTCTGGGGTGAGACCTTCACAATAGTTGCCGATGTCGTCCGTCGGAAGCAGACCACTGAATGAACTGACCTGGTCGATGGCAACATCTCCTCCGCAGCCATCTTGAGCGCCCAGATTCACCGGAATGGTGAGGTTGATCCAATCGAACACTTCGTTTCCTTGGCTCTGCATCAATGTCTCATTGTTGCTGATGCCATGGCTGAATGTGACTTGTGGAGCTGTGACATCCAAGAACGTCACCGTCTGAGTCTGAGACGCCATTCCTGCGTTTCCGCAGTCGTCTGTTGCGCTGGCCATGTAAGTCCGCAAGATTGTGTAGCTGCCTGCATCACCACAGAGGTAAGCTGGCGCGCTGTCCACGTACGAGACCACACCCACGGCGGGCGCATTTGAGCAATTGTCAGTGGCGCTTGCCGTGACAGCTGCTGCCGCCGGCATTTCGCCGTTGCAATTTGCATCGAGGTCGATGGAGAGGTCAGCAGGGACACCGTCGAGGAAGACTGTCGGCGCGGTATTGTCGATTACTGTGATGTGCTGCAATGTGGTGTCGCTTGACATGTTGCCAGAGGCGTCAGTGGCTTGAATCACCCAACGGCGATCGAACTCACGGCATCCCACGATGCCCGTCTCGTTGATCTCGTCATAGAGGATTTCCACATCGAACGTACAGTTGTCTGTAGCCTCATACCAAGGCGACCCTGCTGCAAACAAGTCTACCATGTTGACGCAGGTCTCTCCGGTATACATGGTGTAGTCTTCGAGATCGAAGATGTTGAGCACAGGGGCCAGGGTATCCAATACCG
>CALKHD010000116.1 GCA_938092195.1 uncultured Flavobacteriales bacterium
CAGACCCGATGTATGTGGCCCCACCAAACGTCCACTTTTCTCGCCTTGTGGTTCCGTTCCCCGAAAGGTTGTTGCCGCTTGAAGCGTCGCAACAGTTCGGACAAGCGGCGTTACCAACGGTGGTTTCATTGTCTGGCCAGCAAACCACAGGACTGGCCACATTGATTTCGGCTTTGTCCACATCCCAGGTCAAAAAGGCATTTCCCAGCGTGGCTTGTTTGTAGCCTGTTCCAACAATGGTGCCTCCTGGCACATAAGGGGCAGAGGCGCCCCTCACCGAGCAATGGTTGGAATAGGTCAAAGTCAAGGTGTGATCGCAATCTCCAGTCGAGCAATTCTCTGAGGTGTAGACATGCTCTGCGCCCAGAATGCGAAAAATTTCGTCGCCTGTGGTCGATGTGAATCGGAGCGTGTCGAACGCAGGGTCGTCAAACACGTCCTGCATGGTGAAGACATCCTCTGCAGACCCGTCTCCCCAATCCAATGAGAAGCTCCAAGTCGGGCTAAAAGCCAGGTTGACATCGATTTTAGGCAAGGCCACGAAAGGGGCGCACCCAGCGTTGCTATCGCCATAAACCAGACCTGCGCCCGGTGTCTCGGGCTCATTCACAAGGATGCCTTCGGCGCCGCTGGGGCAAGCGGCAGTGGTGACAACGATGGAGTAAGATTCCCAATCGGTGGCGTTGTAGGTGTGGGTGATCGGGGTGGTTCCGTCCCAATTTCCAATGTTTTCCGTGGGCGTCCCATCTCCCCAATTCACTTGCACATTGGTATGAGTGGCGGGCTGAGCGGTCAATTCAAAGTTGAAGGGAGATGGATCAGCGGTTACGCTCGAAACGCACTGAAACCAATGGGGAGTGGTCAACGTGACCGGCAATTCAGCGATGGTTTCGGTGCCCAAGAATTGAGGGCATTGGGCGGAGGCACTTTGAACCCCTGTTGCGCAGAGAAGCAGAATCAAGGAAGAAAACCAAATGCGCGATGCCATAGATGTGCTTACGGAATCTTTGACGCTGGGGTTGCGACGGACCATGTGATGAATTTACCCGTGACAACAGCCGTCTATTGGCACAGATGGCTGAATTGTCCACCTCGGATTGGTCACATCGTTGGTGGTCAACTGCGGTCAACTTGACACGTGGAGCATGTACAGGACCGTCAGACCCGAAAGGAAGAGGAATCCCAGCACAGCCGTGACTTTTAGCCCGATACTGGGCCTGGCCTCACAGGGAAAAGAGCTCTGGGTGACCAAAATAAAAATGGCCAAGGCTGACGGCGGAGCCACGCAAAAACTCAGGATGTTGCCAAAATCCAGCAGCGTTCGAATGTCTTCGGGGAAGCCAATGATCAGCATCAGGGCTCCAATGGCAATGACGACCAAGCTGATTTGCTCGTGGGATGATCGGACGTGGGCGTTTCTCAATGCGGCAATGCCATGGCCAAAACTCCGGCTGAAGCCATCTAGACAAGCCACGCATGTGCCCAGCATGGCCGCAAAGGCCGCCGAGCCGACCAAGGGGGCACTCCATGAGCCCAAGACGTCTGTGTAAAGCCCCACGATTCCCGCAGCGAAAGAGGCGGTTCCACTGGGCAGAGCCAAGTCGTTGGTGCGCAGCAAGAGGGCTCCGAGCAACAAAAAACAAAGGGCGAGAAAGAGA
Organism: uncultured Flavobacteriales bacterium; assembly: GCA_938092195.1. Classification (GTDB taxonomy): domain Bacteria; phylum Bacteroidota; class Bacteroidia; order Flavobacteriales_D; family Sanyastnellaceae; genus UBA8752. Next base: position 1,659 of record CALKHD010000116.1, read on the forward strand.
CAGAAAGCGTATCCCAAATTGAATTCGCGAACGGCAGACCTGAGGGTGGGGGTAAACCCCGTTTGCTTGTAACGTTCCAAGGTCCAGATGCTGATCCATGGGCTCAGGTCCACGGCCGAGGGCATCCAGCCCAACAAGGCAATCAGAAAGGTGAATTCTACCCCAGTCCAAGGGTCGAACCCAATGGGCGCTGGTGGAACGGCAGAAAGCGGAGTGTGAAACAGTGCCCCAATGGTGGCGCCCACAGTGCCCACAAGCAGCACAATGCTAATGGCCTTGATGATGGTGTCCAAGGCGGCATAACGCCCAAGCATTAGAACGGCCACACATCCGGCCATGGTAATGACGGCCACATGTGGCGTGGCGTTCATTCCCCAATAGGCGGAGACGCCAAAGAGGTTGTCGAGAAACGCTGCGGTGACAATGCCCACTCCGCCCATCACGAACAGGCAGGTGAAGGCCGTCAAAACCAAGTAGACCCAAGACGCCCAGCGCCCAAACGTGCGATAGCCTTGAATCAGAGAAGTGCCAGTGGCATTGGCATAGCGGGTGCCAAATTCAAAAAAAGGATACTTGGCCACATGGGCTGCCAAGATGGCCCAAAGCAGGGCAAAGCCGTAGTCTGCTCCTGCGCGTGTGGCCTGAACCAAGTGACTTGTGCCAATGGCGGTCGATGCGAAAAGGATGCCGGGCCCAAGGGTCAACATCAGTCGGCGCACGTTCATGACTCAGTGTGGGTCTGAAAAGGCAGGGTTGTTCGCGAAAACAGTGTCGGTCAACGTCATCAAAAATGCGAGGAGGGCCTCTTTTTGCTGAGGTTGGAGCATCAATCCGCCAGAATTGTATTTCATGAAAGGATCGATGGTCGAAGAGGGGTGTCCACCTGAATTGTAATGGTCGATCACCTCTTCAAGGGTGCTGAATCGGCCATCGTGCATGTACGGCGGCGTGAGGGTCACATTGCGCAAGGTGGGCGTGCGGAACCGGCCGCTGTCCAAGGCTTGTCCGGTGAAGCCGGCCAGTCCTGGGTCTGCAGAAAAAGTGCTGTCCAGTCCATTGTTGTGGAACAGGTAGTCTGAGAACTGGAGCCCGGCTTCGCCGTGGCAATGGAAACAGTCTCCTCCAAATTGACCTCCAGTGACCATTTCTGGATCTCCTCCCTCTCGGTTGAAGATTTCATAGCCCATGAACTCTTGGTCGGTGAACGTGGCTTGTCCCCTTCTCCAAAGGTCAAACTTGCTGTTTGAAGAAACCATGGTTCTCAAGAATTGGGCGATGGCTTTGGCCACCTCATCTGGGGTAATCTCGGCAGAGCCAAAGGCCATGGTGAACCGCGCCGCATACCCTTCATCTGCATCCAATCGCGCCGTGGCTTCAGACCAAGGAAGGTTCATTTCCTCGGGGTGAGGGATGGGCTCCAGAATCTGCTCCTCAAGTGTGGCTGCCCGGCCATCCCAGAACAAATGTTGCACCCAGCCCATGTTGATGAGTGCCATGGCATTTCTTTGGCCTTGAGCGCCTGTGACACCCGTGGATACCGGATTCGGGTCTGCGAATGAAAAGGAGGGCAAGTGACAAGATCCACAGCTCATGCTGCTGTCGGCGCTGAGCCCCTTTTCCCAGAACAGGAGGCGGCCTAACTCCACCCCTTCCACAGTCATCGGGTTGTCTGGGGGGATGTCTAGGGGAGGAAAAAATGGAGGGATGTCGATTTCAAGGGCTGTGGTCCCGGGAGGATTGGGCTTGTTCACCACGGGATCGGGCCTGCAGCCTTCCGACATCAAAAACACCACGGCCAGAATGGCCCATGTGAAACACAGGGGAAGGTGAAAGAAGGAAAGAGACCTACTCCGGTTCATTTCACCCCAATATCGGACTTCTTTTTGGTTACTCTTTCACCAAGGTCACAGCCGCCCGCTGGGCGTTCACATACCTCACAGCCAACTCTGGATAGTCGCCAGTGTGGGTGATGGGATCGACTTGAACATCGATGGTGTCATTGCCATGAATGAGAAAATCCAACAGCTCGCCTTTGAGTGTGAAGTCGTGGTGGCTGCATTCTGTGACTTCCCAGGGTTGGTTGTACCGAACTTCAACCAGTTGGTCGTCTCCGCCAATGTGATAGGCGAAACCCTGGGTAAAATTGTCTCCTCCAGTGGTGTCGGCTTTGCCGTCGAACTTGCTGAAGATGTAACCGGTGTTCCAACTCCAAAACATGCCGGCGCTGCCAGTGACACCCAATGGATGACTGTTTGGCCAAATGGTGGGGTCGGTGTCGGTGTTGAATTCGGCGGGAACGCCCAAATGCAGGCGGAACCCATCGTAAGTGCCCGGTTCCACGATGTAGCTCCATTGGTTGTCATCACCGGCATTCCAACGCTCTGCATCAGACAAACGGATGGCCCCAGTGTCGTTCAGCAATTCAATGCCGCCCAGGTAGATCGAAAACGTCTCAAGCCGCAGGTGATTGCCTTTGGCATCCAATGCAGTGCGTCCAATCAAGACGCTGTCGCCATCAAATTGGAACCCAGCCGTGAGGGTCAATGTGCCGGGTCCTCCATGCATGGGGTCGGGCTTGCATCCAGTGGCCATGAGTAAGATCGAACCAAAAGCGAATGAGGCGGAAACAAAAAGAAAGCGCGCGTTCATGGTGTGAAGATGATGACGGTTCAACACAAAAACAGGGGGTCGGGTTGCAGAATTCGAGCCAATGGCTGTGAATGGGGCTTGGGTAGCATAGATGAAGGGTCGAACTTGACCGCATGGCGTTGAACAAAATCAAAGGGCAGGTGCCCACAGGATTTAGGGTGTTGCGCGCATCCGCAGGCAGTGGCAAAACCTTCAAGTTGGTGGAGGCCTATTTGTCTTGCTGTTTGGGGTCTGATTCGGCCCTTCCTTTTCGGCGGATTTTGGCTTTGACTTTCACCAACAAGGCGGCTCAAGAGATGAAGACCCGTGTGGTCAAGGAACTGGAAGTCTTGGCTGAATCCCATGAGCAGAGCCCCCATTTGGTGGGGATTGTGGAGGAGACCAAGTTGGATGGAGATGAGGTTGGACGTCGCGCCAGGTCCATGCGCACGGCCCTCAATCGCCATTATGGCGAACTGTCCATCATGACCCTCGACAAATTCGTTGGGGCTTTGGTTCGGGGGTTTGCCACAGACTTGCAGCTCGAGCACGACTTCTCCATAGAACTGGACACCCCACGCTTGCTGGAAAATGCCGTGGACCGTGTTTTGGAACAATTGGGTCAAGATCAAGACCTGACAGAATTGCTGGGTCGTTTTGTGGAAGAGGCTGTCAATGACGACAGGGATGCCAAGGTTCGCAGGCAGTTGTTGGACATTGGAAAGTCCATCGATCAAGAGCAAATGCAGCCTTTGTTGAACAACCTCGATGGATGGTCGCCGTCTGATTTCATTGAGATTCAGAACCGAATGGCCAAGGAGGTTCAGCGCCGGAAAAAAGCCATGATGGACCAAGCTGATGCCTTGTTCAAGGACTTGGATGCAGCAGATTTGGGAACGGTTTTCTACCGAAAATGGGTGACCTCTAATTGGCTTCCAAGGCTGGCTATGGGTCGGGTTGACGGGCCCACTGCCACCTTGATTCGGGGCATTGAGGAAGGACTGTGGGCCAAGAAAAACGATACGTCAGGAGAGGCGGCGATTGCCCCTTTCCAGGACAGGTTGGAGGCCATGGCGAAGATGGAGGGGGAGATGGGCCCCACCGAAGAGGGGAGACATCACCGCACCCAAGTCATGTTGGCGCGGTGGCTGCCCTTGGTGGGGACATTGACGGCCCTTCGCGCCGCTCATGCGTCGGTGCAGCGCGATGAAAACGTTCGAACCTTGGGGACCTTGAACCGGATGATTTCCGAGGTGGTTCAAGGCAACCCCGCCCCTTACATTTTCGAGCGGACAGGGGAGAGGTACGATCACATCTTCATCGATGAGTTTCAGGACACCTCTGTGATGCAGTGGCAAAACTTGGCGGTTGCCATTGGGGAGACCTTGGGCCATGGCCAGTTGTCCCTGGTGGTTGGCGATGCCAAGCAGGCCATTTACCGTTGGAGAAACGGTGACCACCGCCAACTTCAGAACCTCCCTGACTTGTCCAATGACAGTTCGGAGCGTTTGCCGGAGTCCTTGATGGATGCGGCTGGGTTGATGAAGCATGACTTTGACCTGAGGCTCATCCAAGACAATTGGCGGAGTGCGCCCGAAGTGGTGGACTTCAACAACCGTGTTTTTGAAGCTTTGGGTTCCCAGCTTGGGGGGGATTTGAGCGACGTCTACTCCGATGTGAAGCAAATTCCGCGAAAGGATTTTCCGGGAGGCGTCGAGGTGGAGGTGCTGCAAGG
>CALKHD010000117.1 GCA_938092195.1 uncultured Flavobacteriales bacterium
ATGGCATGCTGGCTCACGGGAGACGAGGAGAAACTTGCTGAATTCAAGCGACTTAAAGTCACCGAAATGGCTGTAGACAAAGATGGAAACGATGTGTACCTATCCCCTTCGCAGTTTCTGTTGGACATGGAGCGCGGCAACTTCCCTGAGATCACCTTCCACACCACTTCAGAGTTCAAGACTGCCCAAGCGTTGTGAATTCCCGCGGAGGGCTCGGCTCTCCGGTTACCTTTGACGCATGCCGAACCTGTTCCGCATTCTGGCCGTCGCGATTCTGGCCTGTTCTTCGTCTGGGCTTTTTGCCCAGGCTGATTCCACGGCCAGCCCCATGGTCGTTCAATTGACCGGTGTCGTGGTCGAGGGCGACTCCTTGGGTCCCATCCCCTTTGCAACCGTCTATAGGGCGCGTGACCAGCGTGGCACGATCACCGATGAATATGGATTCTTTGCAATCCCTGCTCGGGTGGGTGACACCATCCGATTCAGTGCCATCGGCTTGACACAAGGACAGTTGGTGGTTCCCGACCTGACCGGTCAAGAAATGCCCGACCGCATGAGTGTGGTTCTGCCCTTGGGCCGGGACACAGTGACCATGGACGAAGCCCGGATCTACCCTTGGCCCAGCCGAGAGCGTTTCAAAGAAGAGTTTTTGGCCCTGAGGTTGGAAGCCGATGCCCGCGAACGTGCACGGCGCAACTTGGAATTTGACCCCATGGCCTTGTACGACCGGATGGCCGACATGGGATCCAGCCCACAAGAGAACTTCAGGGTGCTCCAAGCCCGTCAAGCCGAAATGGCAGGATATCAGGGCGGGGTTGTCCCTGTCAGTCTGTTGAATCCATTGGCTTGGGGACAATTCATCAACGCCCTCCGCAATGGAGACTACCGCAAGCGTTGACCGCGTGCAACACTTTCGCTTCTTTTCCGTTCAAGTGCTCGTGCGCAACCTTGGTATTCTTGTCCTTCTATTGGGACTATCTGCATCCGTCACTGCTCAAACGCACCGGGTTTTTGGCCGTGTCACCGATGTTTCGGGACAACCCCTTCCAGGGGCCACTGTGATTCCACAAGGCAGCCGATCTGCGGCTGTGACCGATGCCGAGGGCCGGTATGACTTGCCATTGAGGGGGCCTCAGGAAATTTCCATTCGCTTCTCCTTCATAGGGTTTGATGCCGTCACCAAAAAAGTCGTTCCCACCATAGAAGGCACACGCTTGAACGTACGCTTGAAGGCCGGTGTGGCCCTGAACCAAGCCGAGGTGGAAGCCGACGGAACGCGAACCAGCCCCATTCAAAGAATCGATCCCCGTGTGGCTTCAAGGGTGCCCAGTGTGCGCGGTACGGTGGAAGACCTGTTGATTCAAGCCCCTGTCAACTTCACCAGTGAACTCTCCAGCGCCTACAATGTGCGCGGCGGAAGCTTCGACGAAAACTTGGTTTATGTGAATGGCATCGAGGTGTACCGTCCTTTCTTGGTGAGGGCCGGTCAGCAAGAGGGCCTCTCCTTCCCCAACCCCGACATGATCCAGTCCATCCGCTTTTCGGCCGGTGGGTTTGAAGCCAAATACGGAGACAAGATGAGTTCCGTACTCGACATCACCTACCGTCGGCCACAGGGGTTTGCAGGCCGCGCCACGGCCAGTTTGCTCGGAGGGCAGTTCCAATTCGAAGACGTATCCAAGGATGAACGCTGGACCTACAACATGGGCCTTCGCTACCGCAACAATGGCTACGTATTGGGCAGCCTCGACGAAAGCGGCGAATACCGCCCGGTTTACACAGACTTTCAGAGTTACGTGACTTTCGACCCCGACGGTTACGGCCCATGGGAAATCCAAGCCTTGGGAACTGTGGCTCGCAACCAATACCGGTTCATTCCGCAAACCCGGGAGACCAACGTGGGCACCATCAACGAAGCCCTTCGCCTCACAGTTTACTTCGACGGTCAAGAGGTCACGCAATACCAAACCGGCTTTGGAGCCTTGGCTGCAGAGCGGGTCACCCCCACCTCTCGCGTGAGGTTCATCGCCTCTGCCTTTCGCACCGATGAAGAGGAGACCTTCGACATCCTCGGCGGCTACTTTTTGAGCCAATTGGAGCGAGACCCAGGTTCGGACGCCTTTGGCGAGGCCTTGGGTTTGCAAGGGGTGGGTTACTTCCTCAACCATGCCCGCAATGAATTGCAGGCCACGGTCCTTTCGGGAAGTGCCCGTGGCTCGTTCACTTGGGACAAGGAAGCCCACCTCACGGAATGGGGGGTCCAAGCCCGGCACGAAATCATCGACGACACCTTGAACGAATGGGAATTGGTGGACAGTGCCGGCTACATCATCCCGCACCCCGAAGACAACATTGGTTACACCTCCGCTTCGGAACGGCCGTTTCAAGAGATCCTGCTCCAAGACGTGGTGCGCACCGAAAACCGCACCGCATCCAGCCGATTGATGGCCTACGCCCAAGACACGTGGAAGGGCAACTGGAGCGATGGCAGCGAGTGGGAACTGCACGCCGGTCTGCGCGCCCACCATTGGACCTTCAATGGCCAAACCGTGGGCGGCCCAAGGGTGCATGCCGCTTGGAAGCCCAAATGGTCGATGGGCGCAGACTCCTTGGGCAACAAGGTCATGCGCGATGTGGCCTTCAACCTGGCCGGAGGATGGTATTACCAGCCTGCCTTCTATCGAGAAATGCGGGACCTCACGGGGCAAGTCAACCCCGACATCCGCGCCCAGCGCGCCTTGCACATCATTGCCGGCGCCAACTACCGCTTTGATTGGCAAGGAAGGCCTTTCTTGCTCAACACCGAGCTCTACCACAAGGACATGGCCTCGCTCATCCCTTATGAAGTCGAGAACGTTCGCCTGCGCTATTATGCAGACAACAACGCAGTGGGCCGGGCCACGGGCATCGACGTGATGCTCAACGGTGAATTCATCGATGGCGTTCAAAGTTGGATGCGGATGAGCCTGCTGAAGGCCCAAGAAGACCTGACCGACGACGGTTACTACGACTTCTACAACGAGGCTGGCGAGTTGATCGTCCCCGGCTACTCATTTGATCCGGTGGCCACCGACAGCACCCTCGTCGAGCCAGGCTTTATCCCCAGGACCACAGACCAGCGGTTTTCCATGTCCATGCTCTTTCAAGACGAGATGCCCGGAGCACCGCAGTTCAAGGTCCTGCTGAGCTTGTTTTACGGCACGGGTCTGCCCTTTGGACCACCGGACTTTGAGCGCTACAAGGACACCCTGCGCTTGCCAGCCTATCGCCGCGTTGACATTGGGTTCTCCCGCGATCTTTTCCTTGGCGATCGAGGCCGCCTGAAAAAAGACGGCAGCAACCGTGTGAAGCCCCTCGAAGGGTTTGTTGCATTGGAGATTTTCAACCTCCTCGGCATCCGAAACACCGTCAACCACACGTGGATTCAAGACGTCTCCGGAAGGCGCTACGCCATCCCGAATTACCTCACCTCTCGCCGAATCAATCTCAAGTTCGCAGTCCGCTTCTGAGATTTCCACGGTGGCCGGTTGGGACCGGTTTTAGAATGGGCATGATGCCAAGGGTGGTGAGGATAGCTTTATGCATGGCCTTTTGGCATCCCTCCTTTCTTCTTTTTGTCCTGCTCGCCTTGTTCGGACTGTCGCATTTTGATGCGTTGTCACAGGGAGATCCCGTCTATTACCTCAACGGAGCTGCCCAAGCCACTGGGGACGATTGCTACCAGATCACGCCCGCCATCAACACCCAGACGGGCAGCGTTTGGTACGCGGACCAAGTGGATTTGAGTCTCCCCTTGGACCTTCAGTTCATTCTGAACTTGGGCAACAACGACGGCAATGGCGCCGACGGAATCTGCTTCGTTCTGCAGACTGTGGGCGTGGATGTGATTGGAGAAAGTGGCGGTGGCATCGGTTTTCTCGGAGACGATTTTCAGCCGGCCTTTGCTGTGGAATTCGACACTTGGCAGAACGCCGACTACGGTGACCCCATTGGCGACCACATTGCCATGGTGTCCAACGGAAGCGTGAATCACCTGCTGCCCTCGGCCATTGCCGGTCCCGTGCAAGCCGACGCGTTTGACCCCAACATCGAAGACGGAGAAGACCACCAAGGACGGGTGACCTGGGACCCCGAAACGCAATTGGTGCAGGTCTTCTTTGATTGTGAACTCAGGCTGGAGGGCTTCGTCAACTTAATCGATGACATTTTTCAAGGCCAAAACCAAGTCTATTTTGGATTCACCTCGGGCACCGGCGGTGCCAACAATGTTCACACGGTGTGCTTGGAGGAGAACATCTTGGGCAGCGCGGCAGAGAGCTACGTCTGTCCAGGGGCCAACCTCCAGTTGAATGTACCCAGCCCAAACGGGGCGGCCACATGGTTGCCCTCAGACTACTTGGACGACCCTTCCATTGCGTCCCCTGTCGTGTCGCCACCCGGTGGCCTCACCGAGCCATTGGTGTATGTGATCTCCTATGAAGACAACTGCGGTGTGGATGTGGTGGACACCATTCAGCTCAACGTTGAAGAAATGACCGCCGATGTCTTGGGCCTGGAAGACCTCACCTGTGACAATGACCTGCTCAACTTGCAGGCCCAGTCCAACTTTCCTGGCCCTTTGACCCAAACGTGGATAGCAGAAACCGGAGCGATCCAGTCCGTGGGAGGCAACGCCACAGTGGAAGTTCCGGGCAGCTACGAATTGCTGCTCTCGTTTCAGGACGGGCTTTGTGAAGCTTCCGCTCCTTTTCAAGTGACCATCGACACCGCTTCCTACACTGGAACTTTCCCCGAACAGGCCTATTTAACGTGCAATGACCCCACGGCGGTCTTGGAAGCCATCGACCTTTCGTCTCCAGGGGCCGGAGTCGTATGGTCCACGCCCAATGGAGAAATCCTTGGGCAAGGCCCCAGCGTGGACGCCTTGGAGGAAGGGATCTATGTGGCCACGGTCACCAACCCCGTGAATGGCTGCACTTCGGTCTACAACGTGGATGTGCTGGACGCCAGCGCCGAACCGGAGCTGTTGCCGGGCGTGGTGGAGCCTTTGACCTGCCTGAATCCGGGTCAGCCCGTGTTGGGTGCGGGCGTGGTGGAATACGCGCCATTTGGCCCTCCTGGCCTAACGCCCTCTGTGTCCTGGATCAATGCCGACAATGGAACGACCCAAGGGGTGTCCCCGTCAAGTGGATCTTTTGGCCCCATCATTCAAGCAGCGGGAACGTATCAAATGCTGGTTGAATGGGCCGAAACGGGTTGTGCAGACAGCCTGCTTGTGGTGGCCGAAACCGGGGAAGACTTTGGCGTGGACATCAGCTCCATCACCTTCCCCAACATTTTGACCGCCAACAACGATGGCAAGAATGACAGCTGGTATCCGTTCCTCGCCGATGTGCCCGACGTAGAAGCCCTGTCGGTGCTCACCAACTATGCATTGCGCGTTTACAACCGTTGGGGCACGGTGGTCTTCACCAATGCAGGAGACGGATTCGCTTCGGGCACGCCCATCCGTTGGTATGGCAATGGTGCTGGAGGATCGCCTTTGACCTCGGGAACCTATTGGTACGTGGTGGACTACACTTCAACTTGTGGAGACAGCCAGTCTGGTTCGGCCACCGGTTCATTGCAGTTGATTCGAGAATAAGCGAGACTTGCCCACACAGAAAAGGCCGCCCCAAGGGACGGCCTTTTTTGTTTGAGGCAGAGGTTGGTGCGCGGATCAATCAATGATGCACGAAGTGTCGAAGTAAATCAGGAACTCCAGCAGGTCGGCCACACCGACCACATCGTCACCGGTCAAGTCCGCTGGGCAGCTGTCGCCTCCTCCCCCGTTGCAATCGTACAAGCAACCACCATCGTCGATGGTGGCCGACGCATCGTAGTTGAGCGCATCGGCATAGGTGCATCCCAAGCAACTGGCAAGGTCGCATGACCCATCGTCTTGGGTGGCGGTTGCATCGTAGTTGCATGCTGCAGGAATGGTGCAACCCGCGCAGCTGTCATACTCACATGACCCATTGTCGCTGGTGGCCAGCGACTGGTAGTTGCAAGCCCCTGAATCGGTGCATCCTTCTACTTCCAATTCATCACAAAGGCCGTCGCCGTCGCTGTCATTGACGCATTCGCCGTCACAGTCGTAAAGAAGACCCACAGGGTAGGTACATCCCCCTCCGGACTGGGTGGCTGTCGGATCGTAATTGCAAGCGCCCGAGTCCGTGCAGCCCACACATGAGGCATAGTCGCAAGACCCATCAGACTGGGTGGCCAAAGCGTCGTAGTTGCAAGCAGAGGCATCCAAACACCCTTGGCAACTCACAAAGTCACAGCTGCCATCGTCATCGGTGGCCTCTGAATCATAGTTACATGCGTCGCTGTTGATGCAGCCGGGAACCTCCAAGGGATCACACACCCCATTTTGGTTCACGTCCTGCAAACAATCGCCGTTGCAGTCCAAATATTCACTGTCTGGGAAGGTGCAGCTTCCATCGTCTTGAGACGCTCCTGAATTGTAATTGCATGCATCCGACTGGGTACATCCCAAGCAACTCTCGTATTCACAGCTTTGGTCGTTGATGATGGCCTCGCTGTCATAATTGCAAGCCACGTTATCGGTGCAGCCCGCACAGCTCTCCGATTCACAGCTGCCATCGTCAATGGTGGCGTCTTGGTCAAAGTTGCAGGCAAACTGGTTCGTGCAACCTTCCGTTTCTTCCTCGTCGCAAATGCCATTCTCATTCACGTCGTTCAAGCAGGTGCCGTTGCAATCCAAATTGTCTTGGGCAAAGTCACAACTGCCATCTGCCACTGTGGCGCTCTCATCGTAATTACAAGCTGTCGGATCGGTGCAACCTGTGCACGTCTGGTAGTCACATGAATTGTCGTTCAGCGTGGCTTCTGCATCATAGTTGCAAGCCGTGGCGTCGGTGCAACCGGCACAACTGGTGGTGTCGCAAGACCCATCGTCGAACGCAGCCTGTGCGTCATAGTTGCAGCTGAGTGGATTGGTGCAACCTCCTGTCTCTTCCTCATCACAAATGCCGTTGGTGTTGGCATCGTTTAGGCAGTTGCAGTCGCAATCCACATTGGTCGCTCCATTGCACAAATCCTGCGGCTCGAAGCATGTGGTGGCCAAGGTGGCGTCTGGGTCATAGTTGCACGCGCCTTCCTCGAGGCAACCTGCACAACTGTCGAATTCACATGGGTTCTCTGCATCGCCGAAGTTGCAGGCGAAGGGAAGCGTACAACCGGTCATGAACATGACGTTTCCTGGGGGCATGCCATAGGTACATGAACCATCATCCAAAGTGGATGTGGAGTTGTAGTTGTTGGCCGATGGATCGGTGCAGCCATAGCAATCGAAGTCACAACTGCCATCGGACTGAGTGGCATCTGGGTTGTAGTTGCAAGCTTGCAAAATGAGGCAACCTTCCACCACCGAATAGGTGCACAGCGACGGGTCGTTGTACGTGGCATCTGGGTTGTAGTTGTCGGCGTTTTCATCTTGACATCCCACGACTACACAGCTGCCATTGTCGATGGTCGCTGTGGCGTCATAGTTCACCGCATCTGGGTTGGTGCATCCGCGGCAGCTGAACAAGTCACAGGAGCCATTGGAGGTCGTGGCCGTGCTGTCGAAGTTGCAGGCCAATGGATTGGTGCATCCATAGCACGATTCAGTGTCACACAAACCGTCGTCGACCGTAGCGTCGATGTCAAAGTTGCAGGCAAACTGGTTCGTACAGCCCAAGTAGAAGCAAGATCCATCGCTGTAATCCGCATTGGGGTCGTAGTTGTCCGCTTCGGGATCAATGCAACCCAAGAACAGACAGCTGTTGTTGTCGATGGTCGCATCGGAGTCGTAGTTGAACGCATCTGGGTCTGTGCAACCACGGCAGCTCAGCAGGTCACAATCTCCACTGGGGATGGTGGCCAAAGAGTCATAGTTGCAGGCGAGTGAGTTCAGACAACCAAAGCAGGAAGTCAAATCACAAGAGCCATCGTCCACATTGGCACCAGAGTCAAAGTTGCACGCCTGTGGGTTGGTGCACCCGGGGAACTCACACGAGCCGTCGTTCAAGTCAGCCCCAGCATCATAGTTAGATGCGTCTGGGTTGGTGCAGCCCTCGTACAAGCATGAATTGTCATCGATCAATGCGGTGTCATCATAATTCGCAGCGTCGGGATCGGTGCATCCTCGGCAGCTCACAAACTCACAAGAGCCATCGTCAACAGTGGCATTGTCGTCGAAGTTGCAAGCCGACAAATTGATGCAACCGTAACAACTGAAGTCGCAGCTGCCGTCGCTGGCATTGGCCAGCGGATCGTAGTTGCACGCCGTAGCATCCGTGCAGCCAAAGATTTCGCAGCTTCCATCGTCGAGGTCCGCATTGGGGTCGTAGTTGTCGGCGGCTGAATTGGTGCAGCCATCAAACAAGCAACTGCCGTCATTTTGCGTGGCCGTTGGGCTGTAGTTGACCGCATCTTCATCGGTGCATCCCAAGCAGCTAAAGAACTCACATGAGCCATTGTTGACGTCGGCGCTGGCGTTGTAATTACAAGCGCTGGGCTCAGTGCAGCCAAAGACGTTGTCGGTGTCGCAAACGCCGTCGCCATTCAGGTCAGCTGGGCAATCGCCACCGCACACACCCAAGGCATCTTCCACTTCACAGCTTCCGTTCTCGTCGGTGGCAGTGGGGTCGTAGTTGCACGATGCAGGGTTGGTACAACCTGGCACCTCATCGGTGTCACACACCCCATCTCCATCGGAATCACTCAGGCAATCTCCGCCACACACACCCACTGCATCCAGCTGATTGCCATCGCAGTCACAATCGCCGGCGGGAATGTCTGCACATCCACAGTCGTAAATCGCTCCCGGGCCATTGCAAACGCCACAAGCGTCCAATTCACCCACACAAGGATCGACATCGTCGCAAATGCCATCAGAGTCCTCATCTGCCGTGCAGTCGCCACCGCATGCTCCAATGGCGTCCTCTTGATTTCCATCGCAGTCACAATCGCCAGCGGGAATGTCAGCACATCCACAGTCGTAAACCGCTCCCGGGCCATTGCACACCCCGCAGGCGTCCAACGAGCCCACACAAGGGTCTACGTCGTCACAAATGCCATCAAGGTCCTCATCGGCTTCGCAGTCACCGCCACAGACACCCACAGCATCGTCTTGGTTGCCATCGCAGTCACAGTCTCCAGCTGGAATGTCAGAACATCCGCAGTCGTAGACTTCTCCGGGACCATTGCAAATCCCGCATGCATCCAATGCGCCCACACAGGGGTCAACGTCGTCGCAAATTCCATCTTCGTCCAAGTCGGCTGTGCAATCGCCTCCGCAAACGCCCACGGCGTCATCTTGGTTGCCGTCGCAATCACAATCTCCGGCGGGAATGTCCGCGCATCCACACTCGTACACTTCGCCTGGCCCATTGCAGACACCACAGGCATCCAGCTCGCCCACGCAAGGGTCCACATCGTCGCAAATGCCATCAGAGTCCTCATCTGCCGTGCAATCGCCGCCACAAACGTTCAAAGCGTCCAATTGATTTCCGTCGCAATCGCAGTCCCCTACCGGGATGCCATCTCCTCCGCATTCGCCGCACACATCCAACTGCAAGCAGGAGCCATCGTCATCGGTGGCGTCCTCGTTGTAGTTGCAGGCATTTTGATCCTGACAGCCGGCCACTTCTTGCTCATCGCAGATGCCATCCTCATCGGCATCATTGATGCAGGTGCCATCGCAGTCCTGGTCCTCTCCAGGAGGATAGGTGCAAGCGGGGTTGGTTCCATCGGCTACACAATTGCCGCCAATGGGAAGGCTGAGGGTGAGAAAATCCGTGTTGTCTCCTTGTGGGAAGACTTGGATGTTGATGTTTCCAGACAAGTCCCCATCGGTGGTGAACTGTCCCAACAACACCGTTCCATCGGGGGCTGGCAGGCCGTTGGCGTCTCCATTGAGGATGTACCAAACCCCACCCACTTCGTCGTCCATCACAATGTCTCCTCCAGCAGCGCCGCCTCCGGGCTCAAACAGGGTCACCCAAGCTTGATCTGGAGATTGAACGGTAGACGCAGCGTTCTCTCCAATGGAAGCATTGGCCGGGCCGTCCAACCCAATGGTGATCCAACTGTCAAAAGCCAAATTTGGATATGCCGGGAGAAGCAAAGGATTGACATTCTCTGGGGTCTGCCCGCCCAAGAAGTGTTGGTAGAATGAAGTCGTGGTTTGAATGGCCAATGGTTCAACACTGTTGCCATAGACCGAAGTCACAAAGTCCGTTGGGTGTTCCGTGTGAAGCAAGACTTGGTAGGTGGTGAGTCCATCCAGATCGCCTCCTTCATGCTCCTGAATTGTGCGCAGTTCGACGCAGTACCCTTCGTCCACCGCTGGCGGTGAGTATGGCAGGGAGTTCTCGTCGTAGTTGCAAGCTTCGGGGTCGTCACAACCCGCTTCTTCAATGTCATCACAAATGCCGTTGCCGTTCACATCGGCTGTACAGTCGCCGCCGCAAACCCCAATGGCGTCTTCCTGATTGCCATCGCAGTCGCAATCGCCATCCGGAAGGTCTTCGCATTCACAATCGTAAATCGCGCCGGGTCCGTTGCACACCCCACAGGCGTCATAGTCCCCCACGCAATCGTCCACATCGTCGCAAATGCCGTCAGCGTCGACATCTACGGTGCAGTTTCCACCGCATTCGCCAATGGCGTCGAGCACATTTCCATCGCAATCGCATGTGCCATCGACAATGTCGTCGCAACCACAATCTCCAGTGGCGCCTGGTCCATTGCAAATGCCGCACTCATCCAGTTCGCCCACGCAGTCGTCTACGTTGTCGCAAATGCCGTCGCTGTCGGCGTCAGCCGCGCAGTCTCCGCCACAGACCCCCAAAGCGTCTTCCTGGTTGCCATCGCAATCGCATGCTCCATCGGCATATCCTTCACAGCCGCAATCGTAAATCGCGCCCGGCCCATTGCAGATGCCGCAAGCGTCGATGGTGCCCACGCAGGGGTCCACATCATCGCAAATGCCGTCGCTGTCGGCGTCAGCCGCGCAGTCTCCTCCGCAGTCCCCGAGGGCATCGTCATACAGACAGTTGCCTCCTCCCCCACTTGGACATCCCACACCCATGCCGAGGGGCAAGTCCAAGAGTAAGAAGTTCTCGTTGTCTCCATTGGGAAACACCTGAACTTGCATGTTGCCCGAAAGGGTTCCGCTGGTGGTGAATTGGCCCAACAAAACCCGTCCATTTTCATCGGGATAGCCATTGGCGTCACCGTTCAGGATGTACCACACTCCCCCGACTTCGTCATCGATCACAATGTCTCCTCCTGGACTGCCTCCTCCTGGATCAAAACCCAAGGACCAGCTTTGATTGGGGGATTGAACAATGGAGGCTGCATTTTCGCCGGCCACAGCGTCTGCAGGACCATCCAGTCCAATGGTGACCCAACTGTCGAATGCCAATTCGGCAAAATTCGGAAAGAGCAGAGGGTTGACGTTTTGGGGTGTCGCTCCTCCCAGTAAGTGTTGGAAAAATGAGGTCGTGGTTTGCACCATGGTCGGTGCAGCAATGTTGCCAGAAACGGACGTCACAAAGTCGGTCTCATTCAGGGTTTGAATGGACACTTGATAAGTGGTCATGCCGGCCAGGTCTCCGGAATCGTGAACGGCCACAGCTTCCGTGAGCAAACAGTAGTCGGTGATGGGTTCTGGATCAACAGGCTCGGCGAAAGGGTCGAAGTTGCAAGCTGCTTCATCGGCGCAACCCGAGCCTTCTACATCATCGCAAATGCCGTTGTCGTTGTCGTCGGCAGGACAGTCACCTCCGCATTCTCCAATGACATCCTCATAAAGACATTCACCACCGCCACACGCTGCTGCGCCATCAAAATTGCAAGCCGCGGGGTCCGAACAACCCGCCGCTCCGTATTCCAAGGTCAAGGCGTTCGAAGTGCCGGAAGGCGTGCTGACAACCGCAGCCACGGATCCCGACCCCGAAGGCATGGAGAAACTCACCTGGCTGGGCGTGCTGCTTGTCACGGAGACAGAAACGCCATCCACAGTCAAGGTCGCATCACAGAGGTTTGACCCGGACAAAGTGACCAATTCGCCGCCAGCACAAGCGAGCCCCGCTGCAGGAGAACCCGCTGCAAGAGCTGGAGCCGCGTAGCTCAAAGTCAAGGCGTTCGAAGTGCCCGAGGGTGTCGTCACGACCACCTCAGCGGACCCCGCGCCCGGAGGCATGGCAAAGTTCACCTGGCTGGGCGTGCTGCTGATCACTGGAACAGAAGCGCCGTCCACAGTCAAGGTCGCATCACAGAGGTTCGACCCCGACACAGCCACCAAATCACCTCCGGCACAAAAGAGTCCATTCGAAGGAGACACAGCGACAAGAGCAGGCGCACCCACACAGGGGTCTACATCATCACAAATTCCATCTTCATCCAAGTCGGCTGTGCATGTGCCTCCGCACTCGCCAACGGCATCCAACTCGTTGCCATTGCAATCACAGTCGCCATCAGGGATGTCATCACAGCCGCAGTTCCCCGTCGCACCAGGTCCATTGCAAATGCCGCATTCATCCAATTCGCCCACGCAGTCGTCGACATTATCACAGATGCCATCGTCATCGGCGTCGGCTGTGCAATCACCTCCGCAAACCCCAAGGGCGTCATCCTGCGCGCCATTGCAATCACAGTCGGTGGGTGGAATGGCCGTACATCCGCAATCATAAATGGCGCCAGGGCCATTGCACACTCCACACTCATCCAATTGACCCACGCAGTCGTCTAAGTCGTCGCAAATTCCATCCTCATCCTCGTCGGCTGCGCAACCCCCATTACAAACGCCCAAGGCATCGACTGTGCCCACACAATCATCCACTTCGTCGCAGATCAAATCGGTGTCGGCGTCATTCAAACAATTCCCAGCGCAATCCAAGAACTCTTCGGGATAGGTGCAACTGTCGTTGTTTCCTTCTGGCTCACACAAGGCGTCCAAGGAAAAGGTCACCGTCGCGGCATCGCCTCCTTGCGGGAAGTATTGCACATGAATCGTTCCTCCAACCACGCCATCGGTGGTCAACTGAGCGAGAAGCACTTTCTGGTCTGTACCTGCTGCCCCATTGACGTCTCCGTTGTAGATAAACCACAATCCCCCAACGGCATCGTCAATGATGATGTCTGACCCGGGAGCCCCTGAGCCAGGTTCAAACGTCGAAACCCAGTTTTGGCTTGGAGATGCAATCAGGCTGGCCGCATTCTCGCCGTCCGCCGGCACCGATTTTCGGTCCAAACCAATGGTGACATAGCTGTCAAACGCCAGTTCTGGGTATCCTGCAAGCAAGAGGGGGTTAATGGCCTCTGCCGATGCACCTCCCAAGGGATGCTGGTAGAAGTCTGTGGTGGTGGTCAGACTCAAGGGGTCGTCCTCATTGCCGTAAACCGCCGTCACGAAGTCAGAAGAATCGGTGCCTTGGAAATAAAGCTTGTAGGTAGTGAGACCGTCCAATGCTCCTCCAGAATGCACAATGGTCTCGATGTCCAAGCAAACATCGCTTGGCCCGCCTGTGGAGGGGTCATAATTGCATGCCGCAGGATCGGAGCATGACTGACCGTAAGCCATCAAGCCAAACTGAAAAAAGGCCAAAGAAAATAGGGCCCAGTGCTTCAAGTGGTTCATCGTCAAGAATTAAGGTTCTTCAAGATAGCCCAAAAAACAACCCAAAACAGACACCTACTACAAAGTAGAATACAGGATTAAGAAGTATCCTACGTCCACCAAAAATTAGATCATGTCCATGAACTGACTTTCCGTCAATATCAGCACTCCCATGCGCTCTGCCTTCTCTCGTTTCGAGGGGCCCATTTTGTCTCCTGCTATCAAGAAGTCTGTGCTGCCAGAAACACTTCCAGCCAGCCGGCCTCCGTTCTGTTCCACCAGCCTCTTGATTTCATCTCGCGGCATGGAAAACACCCCACTCACCACGCATTTTTTACCCAGCAAAGCGGTCCCCTGTGGTGTCTCATCCACTTCGCCTTCAAATTGCAAACCCGCCCGCTGTAAGCGGGTCAAGTGTTCCATCTGATGCCCATCTTGGAAATACCCCAGAACAGCGTCTGCGATGACAGGTCCCACCACATCCAATTCCAGCAGTCCATCTCGGTCTGCCAATTGCAAAGCAGCGAGGGACCCGAAATGACGAGCGAGCCGCTTGGCCACAGTCTCGCCAACATGGCGAATCCCGAGACCGAACAACACCCTCTCAAAAGGGATTGCCTTGGAAGCCTCAATGCCAGCGAGCAAATTTCCGGCCTTGGTTTCGGCCATTCGATCCAAGGTCAACAGCGGCTCAAGGGACAAGTCATAAAGGTCTGCCGGCGCCTTCACCATTCCTGCAGCCCACAGCTGCTCCACGCTCTTGTCGCCAAGCCCATCGATGTTCATGGCCTTGCGGCTGGCAAAATGTTCGATGCGCCCCTTGATTTGCTCCGGGCACCCTTGCTCATTGGGACAATGGTGCTTGGCCTCCTCTTCCGCCCGCTCCAAGGGGGTTTCGCAGTCTGGACAATGGGTCGCATAAACATGGGGAGCGCTGATTTCCGGGCGTTCGTCCAGCACCACGCCCACCACCTTTGGGATGATTTCTCCTCCCTTTTCGACTTGCACAAGGTCCCCTTCTCGGATGTCGAGTTGGGCAATCTGGTCTGCGTTGTGCAATGAGGCATTCTCAACGGTGGTGCCTGCAATAAAGACGGGCTCCAAGCGGGCAACCGGGGTGATCGCCCCTGTGCGACCCACCTGATAGTCAATTCGCTTGAGTCTGGTGAGGCCCTGCTCGGTTTCGAATTTGTACGCCAATGCCCACCTGGGTGACTTGGCCGTGGATCCTAGACTGCTCCGGTGTGACGATTCATCGACCTTGATGACCACACCATCAATGGCAAAAGGCAACCCCTGCCGGGCTTGTTCCCAATGTGCCACATAGCGCATCACATCGTCCACATTGTCCACCACCTCAAATGCCTTGGGAAGCACTTTGGGTGTTTTGAATCCCCAACTTTCGGCCGCTTCTACGCCCGAAGAATGGCTCGAAAGGCCAGCCGAATCCAGCTCAACGCCGTACAGGAAACAATCCAATCCCCGACGTGCCACTTCTGCGCTGTCCTGCAACTTCAACGTTCCTGCCGCTGTATTTCGCGGATTCACAAAGGCCTTCTTCCCCAAGCCTTCCATCCTCTGATTGAGGGCCTCGAACGCCTGGAAGGGCAAAATGATTTCTCCCCGGATCTCCACCCGTTCTGGTGCATCCGGCGACAATTGTATGGGGATGGTCCGAATGGTCCGAACATTGGCTGTGATGTCCTCGCCCACAGCACCATCTCCCCTCGTGAGTGCCCTCACCAACCCTCCGTTGTGGTATTGAAGCGCAATGGCCACCCCGTCGTACTTCAATTCACAGGTAAACCTGCATGAACCCGATGTTTCCCGTTGAACCCGGTCGGCCCAATCTTGCAGCTCATCCTGGTTGTAGCTGTTGGACAAAGACAACATGGGGGAACTGTGCGCAACCTTGTCAAATTGGTCGGTGAGGCCGCTCCCTACCCGTTTGGTTGGGCTGTTGGGGTCCTGTAGTTCGGGATGTTGCTCCTCAAGCTGTTCGAGTTCTTTTAAAAGGGTGTCAAATTCTCGATCCGAAATCACGGGTTCCGCCAGCACGTAATACCGGTGGTTGTGCTCGTGAAGGGCGCGCCGGAGGTCTGCGATGCGTGCTTCGGGTGACATGGACTGGGTTTCTCTGGGTTCAAGACCGGACAAGACGAACTGCCCGTTCAGCACCTTGAAGGTCGCTGAGGAGATGGACCTGAGCCCCCTCGAGTTTCCAACAATCGGCCACCGATTTCGTGAATTCCGAATGGCATTCAGCCACCATCACTCCAGCCGCTGACAAACAAGTGGGCACCATGGCGAACATGGCCTTGTAGAAGAGCAAAGGCTCCGACTCGGGGACAAACAAAGCCAAGCCTGGCTCATGGTCCTGAACATGGGGCTCGAGCGTTTCTGATTGGGGGATGTAGGGTGGATTGGAGACCACTCCATCGAATGGACCCAGATCACGCATGACTTCCAAATTCAAGGCATCCATTTGCTTCCATTCCACCTTCAAATTCAAGCGATCGCCATTGGCTTGGGCTTGGGCCAATGCCGCCTCCGAAATGTCCACCGCCACGACGTCCCAATGCGGGCGCTCTGCCTTGATCGCCAAGGCCACGCATCCGCTACCTGTGCCAATGTCCAGCACCCGCTTCCGACTGCGTGGTGCCTCCATCATGTCCATGCCTTCCAAAAACCATTGCACGACCTCCTCGGTCTCGGGTCTGGGAATCAAGACATCGCCCGAACAGCCCACACGAAGCCCCCGAAACTCGGTCCACCCCACCACGCGTTGCACAGGCTCTCCCTTGCAAACACGGTTCAGGTTGCCCTGTAGCGTGGTCAATTCGCCCTCGTCATATCGGCGCTCAACAGCCTCCAAAATGAGTCGGCTTCTGGGGTCCAAATCCGCCATCAGGCGATCGGCAATGGCCGCGCATTCCCTCTCTTCGGCAAACATGGTGTCGCCGCTGGCTATCAGGGTCTCTTTCACCCACCTTCGCACAGACCGGTCTGTGTTGTCTGCTGGCAACGATCGAAGATGGGCCATGGCCCTATGCGATGTTTCTGGCGATCAACTCAGCTGTGGCTGGGTTCGTCGCCAAGGGAATGTTGTACACGTCGCACAACCGAAGCAACATGTTGATGTCCGGTTCGTGCGGATGCTTGCCCATGGGGTCGCGAAAAAAGATCACTCCGGCCACTTCACCTTCGGTGACTTTGGCCGCAATCTGGGCATCTCCTCCTTTTGGCCCTGAGGCCACAGTCTCCACGTCTATGCCCACTTCGGCCAACCGACTGCCTGTGGTTTGGGTGGCCAAAATGGGAACCTGGTTGAAGAACTTCTGGAACTGCTTGGCAAAGTTCACCAGTTCTTGCTTCTTGCCATCGTGTGCAATCAGTGCGATGTATTTCATGCTCCTGCCTTCACAAACACCTCAAATGACCATGGATCCCAGGTCTCGCGGTCCAGCGACTTGCGGCTGAATGTGGCGCGATACCCCTCCAGTCCTTCAGGCTTAAAGGCCACAGGCTCGTCGCTCAAATTGATCAACACCCGTACTGAAGACCCTTCTTGTTGGCGCTCGAAATACAACAGGTCTCCCGACTCGGTCAATTGAACAGCAGGGGCACCAAACTCACCATTGTGCAAGGCTGAATTCCGGTGGTGAACGTCGTTCAGGATTCGATAAAAAGACAGAGCGCGGTAGTCTCCCCAAGGCACAGTGTCCTTCTCGAAGAATCGCAGTCGCTTGTCCATTTCGCTCTCTTGCCCTCCATAAATCAGGGGCATTCCGAAGGCCGTTCCGCACAAGACCGCCATGCTCCTGTGGGCTTCTCCATAGCGCTCTGCAGTGGTGCCATTCCACGAATTCTCATCGTGGTTGGAGGTGAACGTCATGCGATAGGCCGATGATGGAAAGCGTTCAGCCTCGCGGTTCAGGTATTCCCGAATGTCGTCTGCGTTCTTTTCCCCTTTGACCAGTTCGTTGGTGAGGTGATGAAACTCCCATGCATAGCTGGCATCAAAGGCCCGGTCATGGTGCTCGGGCTCCTCAGCCTCCGCCAGCATGAAGACCTCGGGCTCCACTTCTTCCAAAGAACGGCGCACCCGATTCCAAAATGCCGTGGGCACCTTGCCCGCCACATCGCACCGATAGCCATCCAAATTGTGGTCGCGCACCCAGAACAACATGGCCTCTTCCATGGCGTCATACAGACCATTGGCTTCGCCATTGTCCCAATCGAGCTGCGCCACATCGGTCCAGTCGGTGTTTTCGGGATGCTGCAATTCCCCTTCTGGAGAGCGCAGGTAATACGCGCTGGCCACAGAGTCCATGGCCCAAACGGCATCAAAGGAGGTGTGATTGGCCACCCAGTCCAAAACGACCTTCATCCCATAGTCATGGGCGTTGGTCACAAAGGCATCCAAGTCTTCCATGGTTCCGAAATCGGGGTTCAACGCCATGTAATCCTGCACACTGTATGGGCTTCCCAAAGACGAGCTCCCTGGCTCTACAATGCCATGCTCGCCATTCTCCCCTCCCTTCCTGTTGAGCTCGCCAATGGGATGAATGGGCATGAGCCAAATCACATCCACGCCCAGCTGCTTGATCCGTGCCAAATCCGCTGTGGCACTCTTCAAATCTCCCTTGGGAGAATGTTGCCGCACATTGAGCTCATAGATCACGGCATTGCGCGACCATTCTGGATGGACCAACACGTCTAAGGTGTTTTCGGCATTCAATGCGCGAGCGTCTCCGGTCGCTTGATCGGCTGGGGCATCGCCACAGGAACAGAGTCCAACGCCAACGGCGAGGGTCAGTAAAAATCGGTTCATGAAGTAAAATTACCCTCAGAAAAGAGTGCTCTGCCCTTCCGAATCATCGGCTTCCAAAGAAGGCTTGGTCGATTTCTCTTCGGTGGCCGGATTCTTGGCTTTGACAGGGGCATTGTCATTGGAATCTGAGTCCACCTCGGAAGCGACCACTGACCCCTCTTCAGGGGCTGCTTCGGAATGCGTTGCTTCTGGCTCTTCCAGTTCCAAATTGGGGTCAGGGGTGTCCTCCATGACCACCTTGGCCCGTGGATCCACAGACAACCTTTTGCCTCGGGCTTTCACACCCTTGACCGAAATGAATTCTGCCAAACTGAAACGTTGTTCGCCCAAGTCTTTGGCCTTGCACTTGATGATGGGTGCACCATGGTCGGTGAAGAGAAGCATGGAAGAGCCTTCCGTTTCACCGATGAAACTCACCGTCTTGCTGGAAGACTCAGCGTTGAACCGCTTCACATAAACGGCCTTTTTCTCTCCGTCTCTGTGCACCACAGTCAAGGCGCGGTTGGGTCGCCATTTGTCCAAGTGGATCATGTCGTCGGGGAAGTGCACCGACAGCTCTGGCTTGACCAGCTCGTAGGCACCACTTTCCATGACCACCAAAATGCGGTCATCGGGCCCAAATGCGCCCAACAATTGTCCTCGCCCCTCACTGTTCAGGCGCTTCACGGAGGCATCAAACCACACCTTACGGGCGCCAAGGGTGCTCGACCCTGCGCTCTTCAGGTCCACCTTTCCTGTGACCGGATGCTTGGTCACAGTATTGCCTGCTGCTCCCCGTCCCTTGATGGCCACCTCTGCGAAATCAACGTCCACCTTGAGGGATTTCAAACGCTGTACCCGACTCAAGTGAACCGTGACCTGCTCGGCTTCGCCATTGGGGTTGGCCGAGAACCACAAGGCTTGACTGCCCGGCGAACCTTTGGTCAAGGGATACACCTTGTCGCGCGTCATCGAGGTCACATGGAACCGCTTCACAAACGTTCGGCCACCTGAACTCTTTTTGCCATCCCTGTAAATCAGATTGTACGTGGTTCGCTCGTCTCCCCTCTTCCACACGCCCACATGAAGGATGTCTTTGCCAAAGAATGCTTTGGGACTGACCTTGGACACCTGCATGGTCCCGTCTTTTCTGAAGACAATGACGTCGGCGATGTCGGAGCAGTCACAGATGTACTCTCCCTCTCCACGGGGCATGCCGATGCCCACAAACCCTTCCGCGTAATCTGCATATAGTTTGTGGTTGGCCACAGCCACTTTGGCACTGTCAATGGTCCCAAACGTGGTGAGCACGGTCTTGCGCTCGCGGCCCTTGCCATACTTCTTTTTGAGCTGGCGGTACCACTCGATGGTGTAATCGGTGAGGTGGGCAAGGTGGTTTTTGACCTCCTCAATTTCCACCTCCATGTTGGCAATGCGCTGATCCGCCTTGTCGGAGTCAAACTTGGATATCCGCTTGATTCGAATTTCGGTCAACCGCGTCACATCCTCGTCTGTGACGGCGCGAATCAAGTGCTTGATGTGGGGCTTTAATCCCTCATGAATGGCATGGAGAATGGCGTCCCAAGTCTCGCACTCTTCGATGTCGCGGTAAATCCGCTTTTCGATGAAAATCTTCTCCAACGAGGCAAAATGCCAGGCCTCCTGCAGTTCACCAAGGCGAATTTCCAGCTCCCTTCCAAGCAGCATCCGAGTGCGATCGGCACTTCGCTTTAAAATGTCTTTGACCCCCAAGAAAACGGGTCTATCGTCCTCAATGACGCAAGCATTGGGGGCGATCCTGACCTCACAATCCGTAAAGGCAAAGAGCGCATCAATGGTGCGGTCCGGGCTCACGCCATTGGCCAGGTGAATCATCACCTCGACATCATTGGCGGTGTTGTCCTCTACCCGTTTGACCTTGATCTTTCCTTTGTCATTGGCCTTGAGAATGCTCTCAATCAATGACGTGGTGGTGACTCCATACGGCAACTCCTCCACAACGAGGGTTTTGTTGTCCTCCTTTCTGAGTTTGGCGCGAACGCGGATGCGACCACCCCGCAAGCCATCGTTGTACTGCTCGCAATCCGCCTCACCTCCGGTCGGAAAATCGGGCAGCAGCTTGAAGCTTCTGCCTTTGAGAAAGGCCACAGCACCATCAATGAGTTCATTGAAATTGTGCGGGAGCATTTTACAGGCCAGGCCCACTGCAATGCCTTCCGCACCCTGCTGCAAGAGCAGCGGGAATTTAACCGACAATGTCTCCGGCTCTTGGTTTCGCCCATCATAGGTGGACAACCATTCTGTGGTCTTGGCGTTGAACAGGGCCTCTTTGGCAAAGGCACTCAATCGCGTCTCAATGTACCTGGGTGCCGCAGCCCGGTCACCGGTCAGGATATTGCCCCAGTTTCCTTGGCAATCCAAGGCCAATTCGCGTTGACCAATTTGGACCATGGCGTCACCAATGCTGGCGTCACCATGGGGGTGGAACTTCATCGTGTTGCCAATGGCGTTGGCCACCTTGTGGAATCGCCCATCGTCCATCTCCTTGAGAGAGTGGAGAATTCTGCGCTGCACGGGCTTTAGTCCGTCGTGCAAGTGAGGAACCGCACGTTCCAATATCACATACGAGGCGTAGTCCAAGAAGTACTCGTTGTACATCCCCTTGATGCGGATGACCTGCTCCATGTCCTCTTCTCCTGCCATGGGCAGGTCCGAGGGGTCGCCTTCTGCGGACTCCTCCTGAGAAGCGTCCTGGGAGGCGTCCTTGGCAGAATCCTGTGAGGCGTCAGATGGGCCTTCCGAATTCTCTTCAGGCTTGTGACCGGCGTCCTCCTGCTCTTCGTGGTCGTGGTTCTCCTCCGTCATGCTGCTTCCGTGGTTTCCTCCTTCTCAGGTTCAGCGTCGGGGTCCTTCTCGACCCTCAAATTGTCGATGATGAAGCGCTGGCGGTGGGGCGTGTTTTTGCCCATGAAGAAGGCCAGCATGTCATCGAGCTTCTGCTCTCCCCCCAAATCCACGGGGTCCAAGCGGATGTCTTCGCCGATGAAGTGCGAGAATTCGTCAGGACTGATTTCACCGAGCCCCTTGAATCGCGTGATTTCGGGTTTGGGGCCCAACTCCGCGATGGCAGACAGG
The DNA here is from genome assembly GCA_938092195.1 of uncultured Flavobacteriales bacterium. Taxonomy (GTDB): domain Bacteria; phylum Bacteroidota; class Bacteroidia; order Flavobacteriales_D; family Sanyastnellaceae; genus UBA8752. Next base: position 21,624 of record CALKHD010000117.1, read on the forward strand.
CGCTCTTCGTCGGTGTAGCAATAGCGGGTTTTCTTCTTGTTTCGCACCCTAAAGAGTGGCGTTTGCAAGACATACAGGTGGCCCTTTCGGACCAGGTCTGGGAAGAACTGCAAGAAGAATGTCATCAACAGAATGCGGATGTGCATCCCGTCTACGTCGGCATCGGTTGCTATCACCACGTTGTTGTAACGGAGGCCATCCAACCCATCTTCAATGTCGAGTGCGGCTTGGAGCAGATTGAATTCTTCATTCTCGTAAACCACCTTCTTGGTCAGGCCATAGCAATTGAGCGGCTTTCCCTTCAAGGAGAACACGGCTTGGGTCCCCACATCTCTGGCTTTGGTGATGCTGCCTGAAGCGCTGTCACCCTCCGTGATGAACAAGGTGGATTCTTCCGCCCTGTCGTGCTTTTTGGTGAGGTGCACCCGGCAGTCGCGAAGCTTCTTGTTGTGCAGGTTGGCCTTTTTGGCCCTCTCTCGCGCCAACTTTTTGATTCCGGCCAGATCCTTCCGCTCTTTTTCGCTCTGCATGATCCGCCGGAGCAAAGCATCGGCGGTCTCTGGATTGCGGTGCAGGTGATTGGCCAGCTCGACCTTCAGGAAATCATAAACAAAAGAGCGGATGCTGGTTCCTCCCGGTCGAATTTCTGAAGACCCCAACTTGGTCTTGGTTTGAGATTCAAACACAGGTTCTTGAACGCGCACCGCGATGCCCGCCATGAGTCCCATTCGAATGTCTCCCGGGTCGTATTCTTTTTGATAAAAGTCTCGGACCACCTTCACATACGCCTCGCGCAAGGCCTTTTGGTGCGTGCCCCCTTGCGTGGTGTATTGGCCATTGACAAAGCTGTAGTGGTCTTCACCGTAAGCTTGGGTGTGGGTCAATGCGACCTCAATGTCATCTCCCCTCAAGTGAACGATCGGATATCCCGGCTCGGCTGAGAGGTTTTTGGTGATCAAATCCTTGAGACCGTTCTCACTGTGGATTTTGTCTCCATTGAAGACCAAGGTGAGCCCGCTGTTCAGGTAAGCATAATTCCAGAGCAACCGCTCCACATGCTCTTTGCGGTATTGGTAGCCCTTGAACACCGAATCGTCGGGACGGAAATGGGTGCGGGTTCCATTGCGCAGGGAGGTGTCCACCACATCGGCATCTTCCACCAAAACCCCTTGCTCGAAACGGGCGGCCTTCACGGCACCTTCCCGAAAACTCTCAATTTTGAACTCATTGGACAA
>CALKHD010000118.1 GCA_938092195.1 uncultured Flavobacteriales bacterium
ACCATCATGAGGAACATCTTCATCAACAACTACAAGAAGAAGCGGTTCCAGAATACGATTGTCGACCAAACTGAGAACCAGTACTTCCTGAATGCGAGTCAGGACTACCACCACGATTCAGTGACGACGTTGATCAACATCGACGACATTCAAACGGCCATCAACCGCCTCAAGTACGACTTTAGAAAGCCCTTCACCATGTTTTTGGATGGCTTCCATTATGATGAGATTGCCGACGAATTGGGCATTCCCATGGGCACCGTGAAGAGCCGCATCTTCCATGCCCGGAAGCGTTTGAAGGACGAACTCGGTGAATTCGAAGTCCGCTAAAGCGAACAACTCTCTCTCCAATTGAGGAAAGAAGGCGAAAGGCGCGCAACCTTTCGCCTTTTTTGTCGTCATATCTCCGGTAAATTGCATCAACCATGAACCGAACCTCGAGAGACTCCCAACTGCATTGCGTCTTGGCCATGGCGTGCGTCCTGGCGTCTGCTTTATCTGCGAATTCACAAGTGGAGGTCAACAGCACCTTGACCCCGGATGAGTACGTCAACGATGTATTGCTGGGAACGGGTGTGGTGGCCACCAACGTGGTGTTCACCGGAAGCCCAGTGCAGATTGGCCACATCACGGGCTTCGAGCCGGCAGATTTCCCGATTGAATCTGGCTTGATTCTCTCAACAGAGGTGGCAAACAACCCTGCCAATGTGGATGATGGATGCATGGACGCTTTCATCGAAGACAACCTCGAGGTGTCAGGAGATGCAGACTTGTTGACCATTGCCAACAGCGTTCCACCTTTGATTGGTCAGAATTTCAACGTGAGCAGTGTCAATGATGTCTGCGCCATTGAGTTCGATTTTATCGCCACGGGTGACACGGTCAGGTTTAACTATGTCTTCGGTTCAGATGAGTACTTGGCTTGGATCAACAGCCAGTACAATGACATTTTCGGCTTTTTCTTGAGTGGCCCTGGCATCAACGGACCCTATGCCGGCAATGCCATCAACTTGGCAGAGGTTCCCGACAGCGACCCTCAGCTCGCCATCACCATCAGTTCAGTTAACAATGTCACCAACGCGGCCTATTACATCGACAACCCTGGCAATGATGTGTTGTGCCAAAATGGCTTTACCGTCAAGTTGACGGCGGAAAGTGAAGTGGAGTGCGGAGAGACATATCACATTCGCTTGGCCATTGCCGACGGTTCAGATACCGCATTGGAGTCCATTGTCATCTTGGAATCAGGATCGTTTGAATCCAACTCCGTGGTTGAAGTGGACTTGAGCATTGATGTAGGGGGGGCTGATGCCAACATCATTTATGAGGACTGTGGAGAGGCTTTGTTGACGTTCACCCGCCCACTGGAAACCATCATCGACATCGAGGAAATGGTCATCATTGACTACTCGGCGAGTACAGCGACCAACGGAGTTGACTTTACGATGCTGCCCGACACGGTCTTCTTCCCTCCATTTGTCTCTGTTCAGGAGTTCTCTTTGGATGCCTTTGAAGATGGACTCGCAGAAGGCACAGAAACCGTGGTCATGGAGATTTTGAATCTCGCGGCATGCAATGGCGGTGGGCTCACCAGTTATTTTGAATTTGACATAGCAGATGAACCTGACCCTCTTGTGGTGGAAGGGTTCGATGCGACGTTGTGTGTTGGAGACTCCGTTCTGTTGGAGCCCATCATTGAAGGGGGGTATGGCAACTACCATTATGACTGGACGTGCAACCCAGGCGTGGATGAGCCAGACTTCAATTACATCCCCGCTGCGGCCGGTGAGTACGATTGCGTGGTGACCGTGTCGGACACATGCGGCATGCCAGAAGATCCCGGGACGTTCAACGTGATCGTGGAAGAGTATCCAGAACTCGTCGCCGAAATTTTGGGAGGAGACTTGGTGCTGACCTGCAATGGTTTCGCAGAGGTTTTTGCTTCTGCTGAGGGTGGCAACCCTCCCTATGAGTACTCCTGGACCTTCCAAGACGACATGCCCGCCTTTGGTTTTGGAAACAGCTTGTTTGTGAGCACATGGAACAATGCATCGGAGATCCATGTGACCGTTGAAGATGCCTGTGGATTGACAGCAGAAGCCATGATCAATGTGAGCATTGATGTGCCTGAACTGATTGTTGAATTGGAGGATGAGTATGAAGTCGCATGCAATGTGCCGTTTTCGATCACCCCAGATTGGTCGGGAGGAGAGCCTTATTACAATTGGGCTTGGCTCAATGGATTCTCCTTTTTGGGATTCACGGAAACCTTGAACTGGACCACGGACGAAGACCTCAGCATTACCTTGGAGGTGAGCGATGGATGCGGGCAGTTTGTGACGGTAGAAACAGAGGTTGTCGTTGTGAGCCCTCCGCTGGAGGTCACCTTGCCCGAGGTCTTGACAGGGCCTTGCACTGAAGTCTTTGAACTGAGCCCCGAAATCGACGGTGGCAGTGGAGTCTACACCTACCAGTGGTCACAGAATTTCAACCCTGTAGGAGACAACGCAACATTCAGTTATGGTGGAGGCTTGTCCACCACCTTGGCGGTAGAGGTCACCGACAATTGTCAGTCTTCGGGCTCTGCCAGCACCACCATCGACATCGTCAACCCTCCACTCGAGTTGGCCATGCCAGATACCGTTTATGCCTCCTGCATCGACAACACTGTCTTGGTCGTGGACATCCTGTCCGGGGCGGGTGAATACGTGTATGAGTGGAGTGTTGGTGGATTGCCCTACGGAGGAGATGACCCTCAAATCACGGTTCAGAGTTTTGAGACCACGCCCATTTTCTTGGAGGTCCAAGATGGATGCGGCGGGGAAAATACCGTGGGTTCCACGTTGTCCATTCCCAACGTACCCATGACATTGAGTGTCTCCAATGACACCGTGATTTGTCGGGGAGAGAGCTTGAGCATTTCCGCTTTGGCCACGGGAGGAGAGGAAGGCTTTGTGTACAGTTGGCCCACCATCCCTGCCTTTGGAGAAGATCAATACGTTGCTCCGAGCAACTCAGTCACCTACCCAGTCGAGGTCACCGACATCTGTGGTGAAACCTTGGTCGAAGCAATCGAAGTTCAGGTTCAATACCTCTACAGCGATTTCTACACCAGCTACGTCACAGACACGCGCGTGGACTTCATCGCCACGCCAGATCCGGAGTGTCCGAACTGTTCCTTTGATTGGAGTTTTGGAGATGGAGCCACAAGCGACATCCCCAATCCGAGCCATGAGTATGACGGTTTGGGGGATTACTACGCTCAGCTGACCGTGACCAATGCGATCGGGTGCACCGACAGTGCATACACATTGGTGGAAGGCCCAGTTCTCATCTACATCCCGAACGCATTCACCCCGAACAACGATGGCATCAACGATGCGTTCAAAGTGGTGATCAGTGAAGTCGTCCGATATGAGTTGGACATTTTCAACCGTTGGGGGGAGCGGGTGTTCCACAGTGAAGACCCCAACGACGTTTGGTTGGGTGAAGTGAATGGTGGAGACCATTACGCCCAGCCCGGGATGTACAACTACCGCCTAAAATGGAAGGGGTCGAGGACCGATGCCGAAGAAATGCTGGGCACCTTCGAGCTCATGAGGTAAGTCCATTCCATTCTGGGTTCGGAATGCGTGGCTTGGGTGCTAATTTGCCGGCATGACCAACGGACAACAAAAATTCCGAGGGGCGTTCATCACAGTGACGTCCCTCTTTTTTATGTGGGGCTTCATCACCGTTATGGTGGACGCATTGATTCCTCGCCTCAAAGACGTCTTTGAATTGACTTACCTCCAAGCGGGGTTGGTTCAGTTCGCCTGGTTCACGGCGTATGGCGTGATTTCCATTCCCGGTGGTCGATTGATCAAGAGGATGGGGTACAAAAACGGCATCATGGTCGGCCTTTCGTTGGCCGCTTTGGGGTGTTTGATTTTCTATCCTGCGGCATCAACTCGCCTTTTCGGGTTGTTCTTGCTGGCCCTCTTTGTGGTGGCATCGGGCATCACGGTCCTGCAGGTTGCGGCGAACCCGTACATCTCCGTTTTGGGTTCAGAGGAAGGGGCTTCAAGTCGATTGAACCTCGCCCAAGCATTCAACTCACTCGGCACCACCATTGCGCCCATCATCAGTGCCACATACTTGTTGTCAGACACCGTGAAGACGGGAGCTGAGCAGGCGGCGCTGAGCCCTGAGGCTCTCGAGGTATACCGTTCAGCAGAGGCGTCCGCTGTTCAAATTCCATTTGTAGTCATGGCCTTGGCGTTTTTCGCCTTGGTCGGTGTCATTGCCATGGTGACCCTGCCTCGGATCCTTGAAGGGGGAGGGGATGCCTCTCGTGGAGCCAATGTGTTGTCGGACCGAAGGCTGTTGGCGGGTGCTGCCGGCATCTTTGTATACGTGGGTGCGGAGGTTGCGTTGGGCAGTTACATGGTGAATTATGGATTGAATCTGGGGGTTCAGCAAATGATTGCCGAAACACCATTTCTGCACAAAATGGCCTCTTTGGCAGCCTCCATTAAAGGGCAAACTGTTGCTGGAATGGACCCCAAGGCTCAATTGGGAGTCTTGTTGACCTTCTACTGGGGAGGTGCCATGGTGGGGCGATTCATCGGTGCGGCTTTGATGCAGCGCGTGCGTCCTGGACTTCTGCTTTCCATTTTCGCCGCCATTGCAGCTTCGTTGGTGGTGACCAGTTTGCTGACTTCAGGCCTGCCCGCTTTGCTCGCTCTGCTGGCAGTTGGCCTCTTCAATTCCATCATGTTTCCAACAATTTTCACCTTGGGCATCGAAAAATTGGGGGATGCAAAGCCTCAGGGAAGTGGCGTTTTGTGCACGGCCATTGTGGGTGGAGCCGTCATTCCGCCTGCTTTTGGGGCCTTGGTTGACGTGTCAGGATTTGGCCTGGCATTGATGTTGCCTGTCCTGTGTTACGCGTATATCGCGGCTTTCGGCTATTCTGCTGCTCGTCAGACAGCCTGATTTGACAAGGGAAGTCTTTGCTTGATTTCACTGCGGAGGTCGTTAAAAACACAGTTGGAAAGTTTCACAATTGATTCAGGAGGCCTTGGTCAATGGGAATCTGTGGCTTTCATTAGACAACTAAATCAAGTGCTGCCTGTTGTGTAGTAGAAGCAATCGTCATGGCCAAGAAGAAAAAAACCAAAGAGCTGCAGCCCAACATTAAGGTTCGGTTAGATGGAAGAACAGTGATCACTGTTCGTGATCCGAGCAAGTTGGATTTCTGGAGAGAGAAATATCCCAAATTGGAAATCATTGAAGAGAACTAAGTTCGATTCAATATTGCGCCCTCAATGAAAGGGAGCATGACGAAAAAAGGCCCCCGAATGGAGGCCTTTTTTCGTGAAGAGGAAGTATGGTTTAGGCCACATGCACCAGATTGTCGGCTTCGACATTCAGGGCTTCTCTGCCCTTTTTGGTGAGCATGTATCCGCTCTTGTTCTGAATGAGACCATCGAGGTACAAGCGGGTGATGCGTTCTCCGATTCTGGCTTGTCCCACGCTCAAGGTTACATCGCCTTCAATGCGCTTCCAGAAGTTTCGTTCAAGTGTGGCCAAACGAATGTGTTCTTGCTGTTCGCGCTTGTGCTGCTGAACGATATCGAGAATCATAAGGTCGTGCTTGTCCATGGAGTGAATCGGTCGAGGTTCAGGGAAAGATTCATTCCTCTCCCTATCGCAAAGTAGAAAGTTGCAAGCCTGTAAACGGGACTTTTCCCAATTCAGATATGGACAAATTTTCAACGGAGTGGATATGTGGTTGAAGACCCTTGACCTAACGTGCTGATTGGCTTAAGATTCGTTCAATGTAATCCTGTGTTCGGCTTGGAAATCGGCCAGAAAAAAAATGAGAATTGAACCAAATCCGTTTGGATTTCGCGCTCAATTGGACGAGCTGGACGGGCGCATTCAAATCTTGCGCCAACGTCAAAAGGACGGAGGATGTTCCTGCGTCCTGATGGTGCATCATCCAGATGATGTTGCCCGGGTTGGCTGAATTGACTTCTGGGTTGTCTTCTTGGACCCATGCGCAGGGCGCTGGCAGACAGGCCAAGACAAAATCTGACATGGGGTCGTTGGGCCCAAGGTGGTTGCCCATGAGAAGAATGACAGGTTCAGTGCCATTTGGAAGGGGGCCTTCGATGGTCCAGCCGCGCCATTGGAGCCAGCGCCACTTCCATCGGATGAGCCAAGAGGCACCAGCTTGTATGGGGTGTGATCGAGGCATCAATCAATCGGAGTCAAACGACCACGGACCACGTTTGGTGGGACGTTCTAAGGCGCTTTTGAGTTGGTCCAAAAACTGAGCCCTTGGAACATGTTGGGCGCCCAAGGATTCCAGGTGCGGATTCATGATTTGACAATCGATGCAGTCAAACCCCCAGACTTGGAGCTGTTGTGCCAGTCGAATGAACGCCGCCTTGCTGGCATTGGAGGTCTTCGCAAACATGGACTCTCCAAAAAACATAGTGCCAACGGAGACGCCATAAAGACCACCCACCAATTCGCCTTGGTCATCCCAAGCTTCTGCGCTGTGGCCAAAGCCCAATTCATGAAGTTGGACATAGGCTTCAATGAAGTCGTCTGAGATCCACGAGCCTTCTTCAGGTCGGTCAGCACATCCGGTCATGACCCCTCTAAAGTCCTGATCAAGCGTGATGGTGAATCGGTTTTGATTCAGGACATTTCGCATGCTCTTGGACACCTTGACCGAATCAGGGGAGACCACGGCCCTTGGCTCGGGGCACCACCAAAGCAGGGGGTCTTCAGGCGCTGACCAAGGAAAGATTCCCCGTTCGTAAGCCAAGAGCAAACGGTCAGGCGACAAGTCACCTCCGATGGCCACCAATCCGTCTTCCCCAAAGTGTTCTGGGGGAGGAAACCAAAGTTCCGAGTTCAATTGCACCACAGTGTGCCGAAATTAGTCTGGATGAAGCATCGAACGAAAACGCAAATCTTCGGCGGTCAAAAGTGGAGCAGGCTTTGAACACAAAATTGAACTGGAAAGGCTGGCGTGAATCTGGGCATCCATTGCCGGGACCCGATGCGCATGCTCCGTTCATGCCCTATGGTCGGACGTCTGCATCGGAAGCGAGAAAGTGCGGAGAAGCGGGCGTGGATTTTCGTGAAGCTGCCGTTTTGATTGGCATCGAAGCTGATGGTCGGTTGGCGCTGATTGAGCGCGCGCCCTATGGCGGGGTTCACGGCGGACAAATGGCGTTGCCTGGAGGTGCAAGAGAAGCGGGAGAGACCATGTTGGAATGTGCGCTTCGAGAATGGCGCGAAGAATTGGGCCTTGGAGTCCACCACCAGCCGCTGCAACCTCCGGTGGCCATGACCGAAGTGCATGTGGCGCCGAGTCGATTCATTGTGCGGCCATTTCTGGCTCCGGTGCAATTGCCGAATTCTTTGTTACCTGATCCCATTGAAGTAGCCAGGGTTCATCGCGTGCACATTCAAGAACTTTTGGATGCCGATCGCCGTGCCGAAGATCAAGTGCAGGTTGGAGGTGGCATTGGCCTGAGATTAAAGGCGCCTGGTTGGCGGTTGTCCAAAGTGCCATTTGTTTGGGGAGCCACGGCGATGATGCTGGGAGAATTGGCATCCATCGTTGAGCAGTGGTCAGGCGACGGGGTCGATTAACTTCGTCCCATGGAACAAAACAGGGCCAAAGCTTTGGCTGAGTTGCATGCGGCTCTGCACTCTCCGTTGGCAGAAATGCGCGATGCTGGACTCAAGCGTGTCAAAGACGAAGGAGACTTGACGACTGTGGCTGAGTTGGTTCAGCTCAGGGGAGCCACCGATGAAGAAGCGGTCCGCAAGCAAGTGGATGACATTCTTCGCGGCCTCAAACTCGAGGGTGCAGGAGATGCGCTCTTAACCGTGGCGTTGGAGCCTGAGCACTCCGACCAATTGCCCGCCCTTTTGGCGTGCCTTTGGGAATGCGGAGGGACCGCCGAAGGCCACTTGAAAACGCTCTCAACCCGCTGCGTGGACATGGGCATGCCCGTGATGGTGGAGGCCCTTACGTTGATTGAAGAACTTCCCGAATGGGTGGAAGATGAGGGCGACTTGTTGGAGGCCATGATGGTTCTTCAGCAGGGCATTGAAGCCCGAAAAGGAGGCAATTCAGAGCCGGAAGTGGCCTTGCTCGCCATGATGTGGAAGGCGCTCTCTGGCCGCGAAAGGGCCTGACTCACGAGCGTGCTGAGCACCTCTGACTGGAAAGTAACTTGACGTCAGGTTTGCATCACACCTGTGATGAATGGGCCTTCGAGCGGAGCTCCATCCATGGCTGCGATGCCTTCTGAGACCCATTTGCGCGTTTCTCTGGGGTCGATGATGGCATCCACCCAAAGCCGCCCAGCGGCATAGAAGGGGGAAACCTGTTCCGCGTAACGCGCTTCAATGTCTTGACGGATTTGGGCCTCCTTTTCTTCGGAAATTTCCTCGCCCTTCTTCTTCCGGGTGGCCACTTCAATTTGAACGAGTACACCGGCAGCCTGGGCTCCGCCCATCACCGCCAGCTCTGCTGTTGGCCAAGCCACCATCCACTTGGGGTCGTAGGCTTTTCCGCACATGGCGTAATTGCCAGCGCCGTAGCTGTTGCCCACGACAACGGTGAATTTGGGTACGACAGAATTGGCCATGGCATTCACCAATTTGGCGCCGTCTTTGATAATGCCACCTTGTTCGCTTTTGGACCCGACCATGAAGCCCGTGACGTCTTGCAAAAACAGCAAAGGCAGTCCCTTTTGGTTGCAGTTCATGATGAACCTCGCCGCTTTGTCTGCACTGTCGGAATAGATCACACCACCGAATTGAGTTCCTGACTTGCCGCTTTTCACCAGTAGCCTCTGGTTGGCCACGATTCCGACATTCCATCCATCGATTCGCGCGGTGGCACAAATCAGCGTCTTTCCAAAGTCACGCTTGAATTCTGTGAATTCACCGTTGTCGACCAATGTGCTCAGCAAATCGCGGGTGTCATAAGGTTGGCGGCGAGATTCGGGCAGAACACCCAAGATGCCATCATAGCCTCCCAGAGGGTCAGCTGGTGCGCCCCGTCCATAGGAGCGGAGGCTGGGGCGATCTGCCCTGTGCAGCACCAACTTTCGGAGCAACGCAATGGCTTCGCGGTCGTCTTCAACCACATGGTCCACAACGCCTGAGATGCTTCCGTGCATGTCTGCACCACCCAGAGATTCTGCATCCACTTCCTCACCAATGGCCGCCTTCACCAAATAAGGGCCGGCCAAGAAAATGCTGCCTGTTCCTTTCACAATGATGCTTTCGTCGCTCATGATGGGCAGGTATGCCCCTCCTGCCACGCAGCTGCCCATGACGGCGGCCAATTGAGGAATACCGGCCGCGCTCAAGCGCGCATTGTTTCTGAAGATGCGGCCAAAGTGCTCTTTGTCGGGAAAGATTTCATCTTGCATGGGCAGGTACACGCCTGCACTGTCCACGAGGTAGAGTATGGGCAGGTGAAACTCGAAGGCCAATTCTTGCGCCCTCAGGTTCTTTTTGCCCGTGATTGGAAACCAGGCACCGGCTTTGACGGTGGCATCATTGGCCACCACAATGCAACGGACCCCTTGGATTTGACCGATCACAACTGCACAACCACCTCCAGGGCAACCTCCGTGCTCCTTGTACATGCCATGACCCGCCAATGCCCCAATCTCGAGTCGGGGAGATCCTTCGTCGAGCAGCAAGTCCAGCCTTTCCTGAGCGGTAAGCTTTCCTTTGGCGTGTTCCTTGGCGATGCGCGCTGTTCCGCCTCCCATTCGGGCCAGGTCCAGTTGATTGTTCAGATCGGACAGCCGCAGTTTCATGGCGTCCATCCGTTGCTGCAGTTCGATTTCTTCAGGAGATACTGGCATTTCCGATCATTGCGGGTGGGATACCAATTTACGGCCTTCCCGGCCCCCGTACTTTTGACTTCATGGAATTGTCATCTGTCCATCGAGAATTCAAGCGCCCCACCATGACGCAGATGCCCTTGTGCGGCCTCCGAGGTGTCTTCGGAATGCTTCTTTTGGTGGTGTGTCAAGGGTGCATTCAATCTGCCGCTCCGGGCAAAGCCCAAAATCCGAATGCGTTGCAGTCAGGCAGGATATCATGGGCCACCGGTTTTGGTTTTAAGGACGACGGGCAAGTGCTCTGGGTCACAGATGGCGCGGGAAGCGACACCGTTCATTGGGTCAAAGAAGGACGGGGTCAATGGCCGACGGGAGAAGGCCACATTCTTCCAGCGTCTCCGCTGCGCTTGGCCACATGGTCCACCACGCATGTGCCGTTCGTCTTGGCCCTTGGAGTGGACCAGCAATGGGTGGCCAGTGGTTACCTCGATCGGGTGAGGCCGATGACGGACTCAACCCGCGGCTCCTGCTTGAATTTGGGGGGCGATGCTGGCATTTCGGAAGAAACACTCTTGGCGAGTCAGGCAGATGTCCTCACTTCATATCCATTCGGTGACCCCATGGAAGGGGTGGAAAGCAGGACGGGTGTGCCCGTTCTCGCGATGGCTGAATACGTGGAGGCTCATCCTTTGGGACGGGCCGAATACGTGAAGCTGTTTGGCTGGTTGTTGGATCAGTCCGAGCGGGCAGACTCGGTCTTTCAAGCCATAGAAGGTCGGTATTTGAAGCAAGTCAAATTGGCCCAAGAAGGATCTGAAAAGACAGGGTGTCCCACGGTGTTCACGGGGAGCTTCTCTGGCGGGCAATGGACAGCACCGACAGAACGTGGATTGGTGGCCCGCATGATTCAAGATGCAGGCGGACATTATGTTTTCAATGCGCAGACGGCGGAGGATTACGGGCTGCGTCAGGTGGGCAACAATTATGAGGTGGAGCCGGAACAGTGCGCTCTGATTGCCGAAGGTTGTGAGGCATGGGGCAGGGTTGTCTATGCTCCCTCAGGCTGGTCCATGGCCGATGTGCAGGCCGAGGCCCCTTGGTGCAATTTCTCCGGCAAAACGGTTTTCCACTGCAACACAGCTGAGGTGGATTATTTCGGGGCGGCCATTCTGGAGCCAGATCGAATGTTGGAGGATTTGCTTTCCGTCTTGCATCCCGACCTTGCAATGCCTTCCGCATCCCCTTATTTTAAAAGGACAGGCACAACAGAATGACCTCCCAAAAGCTGACCATTGTCCTGCTGCTGGTCCTCATGACCTCGCTGTTCTCTGTGGGCCTGTTTTCTGGCCCAGCAGATTTGAGCATGGCGGATCAGTGGCTGGCCTTGCGCAATGGAGAGGGCGTGGCCGGGACCATTTTGTGGCAGCTGCGATTGCCAAGGCTTTGTATGGCGGTGCTTTCGGGCGCTGCGCTGGCCATGTCGGGCATGCTGATGCAGACGTACTTCCGGAACCCACTGGCTGGCCCCAGCGTCTTGGGCGTCACCTCTGGAGCGACCCTTGGTGTGGCCTTGGTTTCTTTAGGAGGGCTGGCCATCGGTGTGCCTTGGGGATTGTCCGGGTCGGTTTCAGGAGCCCTGTTGGGGTCTTGGGCAGTGATGCTCATTTTGGGGGCCGTCGTGGGGCTGTTTCGTTCTCGAACGGCGTTGCTGATTTTTGGTTTGATGGTGGGTTATTTGACCGGAGCCATGGTCACGGTTCTTCAAGCCGGCGCCGAGGCAGGAGCCTTGCAAGCTTTTGTGGTTTGGGGGATGGGCTCATTTGCACAGGCCACTTGGACAGGGGTCATGACTTTGGGTATGGCTTTTGCCATCGGGGCGGTCTGGTGCTTCAGGTGGTGCCATGTGCTGGACATGTGGACCTTGGGAAAGCTCACTGCATTGTCAATGGGGGTGAATGAACGCCGCCTGACGTGGGGCTTGTTGGGATGGACAGGGGCCTTGGCCGGTTTGGTGACAGCTTGGTGCGGGCCCATTGCCTTCTTGGGGTTGGCCACACCTCACTTGGTGAGGATCATGGTGCCCAAATCCCGCCACATCGATTGGGTGCTTCCCGTCGTTTTGACGGGTTCGGTCCTGGCACTGATGTCCGACTTGATTGTGCGGTTTGTTGGAATTCCATTGAACGCTGTTTTGAGCATCATGGGGGCTCCAGTGGTGCTTTGGTTGCTCCTGCGTCGCTCGCCGGGAAATTCTTCATCAGTCAAAGCATAACGATGGCGCTAGAAATCAAAGGTTTACAATTGATTCGGCCCGCTGGAGAGGGGGGTGAATTGAATGCCACCATTGAGGCTGGATCTGCCGTTGTGGTGGTCGGGAGAAACGGGACGGGGAAATCCACCTTGCTTCAAACCCTTGCTGGCTTGCTTCCACCGAAAAAGGGCCAGGTGCTTTGGGATGGCCAAGATGTGCGACTCATGGGCCCCGAGATGAGGGCAAGTTGCATGGCAGTGGTGGCGTCTACACCTCCCAGAGAATCCAGAATGACGGTGTCCGATGTGATCGAATTGGGGTTGAGGGCAGGCGGTCACATGCATGACTTGCAGGCAGTCAGGATGGCCATGGAAACCGCCGGCATTGACCATTGGTCGCAACTGCCTTTGAGCGCGCTGAGCGACGGAATGGCCCAGAGGGTGATGATGGCCCGGGCTGCTGCTCAAGGAAAGGGCATGTTGTTGCTCGATGAGCCCACCGCATTTTTGGATGTGGTTGGCCGTCGTGAGGTGTTGAGTCAGATGGGGGACTGGAGGTCTGAAGGGCGCATATTGTGGCTGGCCACCCACGACTTGGAGGGGGTAGAAGCAGCCGGTTGGTCCACCCATTGGCTTCATCTTCATCCGGGTCGAAAACAAGGTGGGACCTTTCACAAGGGGCCATTTGTGGCAGAAAAGGCCCGCCAAGCATTGGTGTTGGACCCGAACCCGAAAGAGCGAGCCTGAAGAAAGACCACAAGGTTTCCCAATGTTGAACCACGGGGGCGTTGGCCGGTTAATTTCGCATCATGCCCAACATCGGTCGCATCCTGCTCACATCGGTCATCCTGTTGCTCATTGTGGGCCTGATTGAATGGGGAGCCTATAGAAATGTGCAGAGGGTGTGGGGAGCCAGTTCACGATGGAATTGGATCAAGTGGTCCTGGAGAAGCGTGACCTTGATCCAAGTCGTTTGGACCATCATCTACTTTGTCCGTTGGCCGCATTGGAGGGAGTTCAAGCCAGAGTGGCTGCTTTTGACCCATGCAGTCCT
>CALKHD010000119.1 GCA_938092195.1 uncultured Flavobacteriales bacterium
AACATCTTGCTCGACGAGGGTGGAGGCCCCAATCACGTCGAGAACTTCTGTTTTGCCCCCATCCATGGCGACACGCAAACGGACGCGCTCATCCTCACGCCGACCTACTACTACATCGGTCACTTCTCCAAGTTCATTGAATCAGGCGCGCGGCGGGTGAGCACATCGGCCAGCCGAAGCACCCTCGAAAGCACCACGTTTGAGAACCCCTCAGGCGAAAAAGTGACCGTCGTGATGAACCGCACGGACGATCCGATCGACTATGCCTTGATTGTCGGCGAGCAGGAGGCCAACTTCACGATCTTGCCCCACGCCATGCAGACCTTGGTGTATTGAAATGCCCACAGTTCAGTGATAAGTACTAAAACGGTCTTTGGTTTCGACTCTGGTGGAAGGCCCGACTTTTCCGTCATGCGAATCAAGGTTTTTATTGCGGTTTTCCTCCTTTTATTGAGTTTTGGGTTTGGCCGAGATTGTCGGGCTCAGAATGCTGTCGATGCCATTGTGCCAGCGGTGATGGCGGCCGCTGTGGTTGCCGCTATTACGATTGAGACGGTCACGGAATCCCTCGAAGTGGAAGGGACGCGATATATGCTGGCCAATCACCCGGAGATTGATGTATTCAACTTGAAGGTGATGGATTGGGCTGGCAAGAAATTGAGCGATGCGGCTGTCATGCGTCTTGTGGCTTTTAGCGTGAAAGAAGTTGACATTGACGCATTTGAAGTGTCAGGTCGTAAGGTTTTGCTGATGTTCACTTCTCCTGGGTGGATCAATCAGGAAGGGGTCAATTTTGAAAAGGTCCGGTTTGAACTTTTGGGGAAGGAAGATTGGGACGAGTGGATGATGCGTTATCTCAGTTTGGCCACTGAAGTGCCATTGAACATCGAGAGTCGGCGGCTTCCGATATTGATTGAGGCTGATCAAAAGTCCTGTGAGAGTGGGGTTGATGGCCATTTCAAGCGCAGATCGACCCAACTTGATTCGGATCGGTGTTTTCGTCTCTCTGGTGAAACGATTGGTGTTGACCGGGTCCATCTGCGGTCAAGGGAATTGGATTATCTCGATGCAAAGGATAAGGAGCGCTTTTGTCTTCCTCTTTACGATGTCTCGGGAGACACCTATATCCGGGAAAAAAGAAGGGACTACCCTGTTCTCGTGCGTAACGAGAGAGCGATGGGGATTTATGATCCTGCGCTTGACGAGCTGGTTCTGCTCCAGACTCGCCTTGTCAATCGGATCACCGATTTTTTGCGTGTTGACTAGTATTCTTTTGAGGCCGTTAACCTAAGCATCACGATTTCAATGTACTGTAAGCGCGAAGGAGCGGGCAACTTGCAGCTGGAACCTGTGGTTTCTTCCTCAGGTTCTTTGTTGGATTCAGGTTACTTGCCCATGCAATGAGAAGTTATCTCCAAACGCGGAGGTGACTTTTTTGGGGCGGATTTCGGTCCCTTGAGAGCGCCGATGAACGCCATCCAAATGGGGTACAGAAATGCATGAGAACCCGGGTCAAATGTTGAATTTGAGTCTGCGCTCTATGGCCAGAATCATGGAGTTGGCGATGTCGATTCCCGTGGCCTTTTCAATGCCTTCGAGTCCCGGTGAAGAATTGACTTCAAGCAGAAGTGGGCCTTTGTTGGAGCGGATGATGTCGACTCCGGCAACGGCCAAGTTCAGAGTTTTGGCCGCCTTGATGGCCAACTTGCGTTCATCGCTTGTGATCTTGATGATGGACGCTGTTCCGCCTTGGTGGATGTTGGCACGAAACTCCCCCTTTTCGGCTTGGCGCTGCATGGCGGCTACCACCTTGCCGTTGACCACAAAGCAGCGGATGTCTTGGCCATTGGCCTCCTTGATGAATTCTTGAACGAGGATGTTGGCCTTGACCGATTTGAAGGCGTTGATCACACTTTCTGCGGCCTTGTCGGTCTCTGCGAGGACGACCCCACGGCCTTGTGTAGACTCGAGGAGCTTGATGATCAATGGGGCCCCATTTACCATGCGGATCAAGTCTTTGGTGTCCTGTGGCGATTTTGCAAAGCCGGTGATGGGGATGTTGATGTCGTTTTCTGAGAACAAGAGGGAGGCGAAGAGCTTGTCCCTCGATTGGGTGATGGCATCGGCTGAATTGAGGCAGTACACGCCCAAGTGCTTGAATTGCCGGAGCAGGGCACACCCGTAAAAAGTCACCGCGGGCTTGATGCGTGGAATGATGGCATCAAATTGGTTGAGGATGTTGCCGCCGCGGTATCTGATTTCAGGTGAATTCACGTCGAGCTTCATGTAGGAATGTTCGACGTTGAGAAACACCATCTCATGCCCACGGGCCTCTCCAGCCTCTATGATCCTTTTGTTGCTGTACAACTTGGGGTTTGAGGCGAGTACGGCAATGCGGAGGCCATCTTTTTCCTTGTCAAACGCGTTGTACAGCGCCTTCAGTTCTGGCTCTGTGATCTCCCCTTGAGCGCACTCTTGGGACACGTCGACCAAAAAAGTATCCATAAAGGCATCCCGTCCCAGCAACATCCGGAACTCCATGGTATCGCGGTTGGCGAGGGTGAGCTCCACTTTGAATTCATGCGGGCCCAACTTCATGGGTGAAGTGATCACGAGCCTTTCTTCGGAAATGCCGGAGGTGTTTTTGATCAGCCGCCGTCCCGTCACCCTCTCTTCACAGGAGAGGATGATGCTTCGGTTGTCTTGGATAGGGTTGATTTCGAATTTGACCCACTCCTGACCGTCTTTGATGAACGGCTTGATTTTGTTGGCTTGGAGTGACGATGTCTTGGCGCCTGAATCGACGCGGGCTTTGACTGCAGGAATCCCCAACTTTGGGAATCCGCACCATTCGACGCTTCCGATGACATTCATGGGTTTGGAATAAAAAAGCGCGAAATTATGCTTTAACATGGTCCGATGAACAGACCGGTGCAGTGATGCTATTGTCAAGGCTGCATGAAGCGGATGTGAGGTGGTTCACACGTTCGTTTGATGCAATGCATCGAGAAAGGCTTGGCCGAACTTTTCGATTTTGACTTTGCCGAAACCGTTCACGGACTCCAAGTCTGCCAACGTCTGGGGAAGTTCTGTGCAGAGTTCCTTCAGGGAGCGGTCGGACAGGACGAGGTAGGCGGGCACATTGGACGTCTTGGCCAATTGGGTGCGCACCGAACGCAGCGCCTCAAAGCGCATTTGATTGTCTGAGCCTGCCTCAAAATCTGGGGTTTGAGCCCGTTTTCCAGATTTTTTGATGGGTTTGGTTTCCTTAAAGGCTGTGAGCATGACCTGCGCCTGGCCTCGGAGGACTTTCCAAGAGCGCCCGTTCAGTTCGACCACTGGAAACTTGCCGACGCTTTGGTTCAGCCATCCTTGCTGGATCAACTCCTTGCCGATGCTCATCCAGTGCTGCTTGCTCTTATCCGCGCCGATGCCGTGGGTGGACAATGCCTGCTGCGCTGCGGTGATTTTTTGGGCCTGTGATCCCCGGAGGATGTCCACGATGTGGGCCAATCCATAGGACCATTCCAAACGGGCCACGGTCGAAAGCAGTTTCTGGGCGTCCTCGGTGCCGTCGTGTTGTTCGAAGGTGGTCTCGCAATTGTCGCAGTTGCCACAGTCCTCTTTCAGTTCCTCTCCGAAATACTGCAGCAAGATTTTGCGCCGGCACACCCTTGAATCTGCAAAGTCTTGCATGCGCCTGAGCTTGCCGAGCATCACGTTGCTCTGGTCGAGATTGCCATCGACTTCGCAGTGGGTGGACAAGGTGCGGAAATCGCCCCCTCCATGCAGGAGCAGGGCTTTGCTGTCGAGCCCATCGCGGCCTGCACGGCCCGTTTCCTGGTAGTACCCTTCTATGTTTTTGGGCAGGTTCATATGGACCACATAGCGCACGTTGTTTTTGTCGATGCCCATGCCAAAGGCAATGGTGGCCACCATGATGTTGATCTCGTCCCGGATGAACTGCTCTTGGCGCTCCATGCGCTCTTGGCTGGAGAGTCCCGCGTGGTAGCACTCGGCCTTGTACCCCGCCTCTTGCAGCCGGTCGGCCATTTCTTGTGTGCGTTTGCGCGACAGGCAATAGACGATGCCCGATTCCGATGGATGGTGGGCAATGAATTCGAGGAGTTGGGCGACCTCGTCAATGCGGGGCTTGGCAGTGTAATGGATCTCGGGCCGGTCAAAGCTGTTCTCGAACAGGGCGGCGTTTTCGAGCCCGAGCTGTCGGATGATGTCCTGCTTGGTAGCATGATCTGCCGTGGCGGTCAGGGCCAGAACGGGTGTGTCTGGAAAGTGGGTGGACAGGTCCTTGAGCTTGGTGTAGGCGGGGCGAAAGTCATGGCCCCACGAGCTGATGCAGTGGGCCTCATCTACGGCAATCATGTCGATTTTAATGGTCTTGAGGCGCTCGAGCAGCGCGCCTTTCAAGCTCATCAAGCGCTCGGGCGCGATGTACAGCAATTTCATTTTGCCATCTCCGATGGCGTTGAAAATTCGATTGGATTCTTCGGTGCTTTGACTGGAGTTGAGGTAAGCGGCGTCGATGCCCTTGAGCCGCAGGTCGTCCACTTGGTCCTTCATCAAGGCAATCAGGGGCGAAATCACCAACGTCAACCCAGATCGAAGAACGGCCGGAAGCTGGTAGCACATGGATTTACCCCCGCCCGTAGGCATGATCACCAATGCGTTGTTGCCTTGCATCACTTCTGCGATGACGGGCTTCTGGGCAGGCCGTAAATCTGGGTACCCCCAATAGTGGTTCAAACATGTGAGAATGTCCTGCGCGTGAAGCATATTGGGCAAAGTTGTAGACCCGAATTTAAGGGCCAAAGGAAGCAGTGTGGAGGCGGGCCAGGGCGGATTCCCCGATATTCGGGCATGAAAGGTTTTGTGTTCGCATTGTGTCTGATTCCCGGGATTCTATGTGGCCAAGAGGGCATCGATTGCTCGGCGATTTCTTTTGATGCAGATGGTGACATGAACATTGGGGTCTCTGATTTGGTGGCTTTTCTGGGGGTTTTTGGGGCCAATTTTGACCTCGATGGGGACGGCGTTTTGGATTGTGTGGACGATTGCGTGGGGGAGTATGATGTCTGCGGCGTTTGCAATGGCAATGGGCCCAGTTTTCCGTTGGATTCTGTGGTGTACTCCACCGACAGCGTATTTGTAGACGCCATGGGAGAGTTTGTGACGTTTGAGGTTGCAGACACGGTGACTGTCTTCGCCTGTGACCCTCCTTTTTTCTGCGGTGATTCCACAGCGTACAATGGCCATGATTATGCGACGGTGGCCATTGGCTCCCAGTGTTGGTTCAAGGACAACCTGCAAACGCCCCTCTATGCAGACGGAACACCCATCCCCGAGGTTACAGACGCCGCGGCCTGGTCAGCACTTTCTGCGGGAGCCCGATGTGATTACGGCAACAACAGCTTCAGTGTTGACACCTATGGCCGGCTCTACAATAGGGAAGCTGTGAACCACGACAGCGGCCTGTGCCCAGCCGGATGGCATGTGCCGTCTGATGCGGAATGGTGGATGTTGGAAGGCCATGTGGGCGCCCAAGGGTTTGCCGGACAAGAAGGGGCGGCATTGAAGTCGACCGTCGGATGGGACAATACAGGCAATGGCACAGACGACTTTGGATTTACAGCCTTGCCCGGAGGGTATCGTTTTGTAGACGGCAGTTTCTTTAGCCAGGGCTCCATCGGTTACTGGTGGAGCGCGTCATCCTTTGGGAGCGAGTCGTGGGCCAGGGGCATGCTCAGCGAGGACCCTGAGGTGATCCGTGGCAGTTTTGACCCCCGAGGCGCCTTCTCGGTGCGTTGTCTTCAGGATGAAGAATGAACCCAACACGGCTTGATTTTTTTGGCAAGGTTGTGGCCAGGCTGTGTGTGAAGCGGGATGAGGAGTGCGACATTTGACGCATGGATTCACTGTCGCAGATTGTGTTGGGGGCTGCCGTGGGAGAGGTCGTGTTGGGCCGCCGCATTGGCAACCGCGCTATGGTCTGGGGGGCCGTGGCGGGGACCATTCCCGACATGGACGTCTTGGGCAAATTCTTCTTAAGTGAACTCGACAACCTCGGGTTCCACCGAGGCATCAGCCACAGCTTGCTGTTTTGCGTGTTGGGCGCATTGGCCTTTGGTTGGATCACGGACAGGCTGTACCGAAGCCGCCACCACGCGTGGATGGCCGTTGCGACCAAGGCGGCGGCAGCTGTGTTGGTTGGATTCGTGGTCAACTTCATCACGCAGATCGTTTCTCCCGGAGGATGGTGGCCCGTGGCCATCTACGTTCCGTTGGCGGGCGCCTGGTTGTGGCGGCATGGCCAAAGGCGGTATTTCAGCAGAAATTGGAACGCGCCGGATGCCGACCTTAAAGGGTGGGTTCTGCTGTTTTTCTGGGGCTTTCTCACCCACACCTTGCTCGATTGCTTCACCACGTATGGCACCCAATTGTTTGCTCCGTTTTCTGACCAGCGCGTGGCGTGGGGCACGATTGCGGTGGCCGACCCGCTGTACACCTTTCCCTTTCTCGCTTGTCTCCTGGTGGCAGCTCGCTTTGCCCGCGAAGACCAGCGACGGAGGCTTTGGAATGGCCTCGGTTTGGGATGGAGCTGCCTGTATTTGGCCTTGACTGCCATCAA
Source organism: uncultured Flavobacteriales bacterium (assembly GCA_938092195.1). Lineage (GTDB taxonomy): Bacteria > Bacteroidota > Bacteroidia > Flavobacteriales_D > Sanyastnellaceae > UBA8752. The sequence continues at coordinate 6,647 of CALKHD010000119.1, forward strand.
CTGTCATCAAGTACAGGGACGCTTTGAAGCGGCATTGGAAAAGCAAGAAATCGCACATGAGCGGTTCTTGATTACGCCCACCATCTTCAACAACCTTCTTTGGAACGGGGTGGTGGACACCGGCGACCAATACCTATTGGCTCAACATTCGATTTTGGACGAGGTCCCCATTGTTTTTCACCCTGTAGACAAGGGGTACGGTCTTCTGCACAACGTCGATACGGATGAGACGATGAAGGTATTGCGTTGGTTCAGTGCGGGGTACCTCAATGCGGTCCGCCGAGATGATGGCTCTTTGCAGTTGAATGACTTGCGTTTCGGAACCTTTACTGGACGAGGTGAAGGGGCCGACGACTACATCTTTCGCTTCAAGCTCATCGATCACGGCCCCAATGCGCCCTATGGCTTTGAGCGTGCCCAAGGTGGGCCTCCTGACCGGAAGGCAGAGGACATGATGAAGGGTCTGTTTGAGCGCGCTGGAGGACTTTCTCCAGAGGACGCACCGTGATCACAACCGCCATTTCAACCCCACTGGTCTGCTGGCATGATGGCTTCGAGATTCAGTGTTTTCCCGCTGGGCGGTGGCCCCGAGCTGCAGGTCATTGGGGAATGCAGTCCATTCCAAATTCGGCCAGAACCATGAGCAAGTCGCCGGCCCCTACCAAGGTGTCGTGGTCTAGGTCCGCAGGGCAAGTGTTGGCGGCAAACGCGCACGAGCCATCGTCCCAGCCGGCCTGAGCATCGAAATTCAATGCTCCCGAATAGGTGCAGCCTCCTGTGGAGGAGAGAGTGGCGAGTTGAAAGTCGAAGTGGCTAAAATTGAAGCCGGGCGCATCGATGTGAATGCTGAAGGTATGCGGGCCAACTGGCAGGTTAACTCCGGCAATGTGCAGGCTTTCCCATTGGTCCCAACCGCCTGTCATGGGGACAGTTGGGGATTGGGCGATCAAGGACCCGTCGAGGTCGAGGTGGAATGCTCCATTGCCTTGTGGAGAGGCTACACGCACCGCCAGGTCATAGGCGCCGGGATACAAAACGTGGATGGTGTAGCTCAGCCATTCTCCCTCTGCAGCCCAGCCCACACACCAACCGTTGGATGCGGAGGTGTCGTTGCACGCTTCCAAATCCACACCGTCATTGCGGTAGGCCCATCCATTGTTCCAAGCGGTGAATTCGCCGGTGGTCACTTCGTAGTTCGCCACTTGATTGTCCCAATAGGCATATCCAAGGCGCCCAAGGTCATAGTCGCTGGCAAACAAGCCGGCCGGGGCGACGTGAGGACCATTGAAGGGAAGGGTGGCATTGCTTTGGGGCTGGCGCATCATGGCGTCGATGACGTCCGTGTTGATTTTGCAATGCGCTGTTTTGAGGTTTTCGGTGAGTTCCATAAGAACGGCGGTCGCCTCTCCGGAGGAAGGCGCTGGGCCGGTCCCTCCCCAATGGTCCAAAAGTGCATCATACCCTGCAGGCTTGGCCACCGAAATGACACCTGAGATGCTCTCGACTTTTTTGAGGGGCCACCACGCCCAACCCACATTCAACCCTTCCAGCAGGTGGATGGCATCGCGGAACCAAGCGTTGGAGTTTTCTCCGCTTTCCCCCAAAAACAAGGGCACATTGTGGGTGCTCCTCAAATCCAAAAAGTCTTGCAAAGACGCTTGGTCATTGAAGTTCCAGTACTTGTGAGGGGAATAAGCCATGTTGCCGTCCCAAGGGGGCGTGAGGCCTGTAAAGTCGTTGGCAAACCAGTTGCCTTCAATGAAAATGGTGTGGTGTGGATCGACCGTTCGGATACTGTCTGTGCACCGTTGGTAAAGGGCACGGAGGGCGGTGCCTCCCGGAAGTTCCCAGTTGGGCTCGTTCAACAGGTCGTACCCCGCCACCCAAGGTTCATCGGAATAATGAGCGGCGATGCGTTTCCAAAGTGATGCTGTTTTAGCCCGATTCTCCTCGCTTTCCCAGAGTGAGGGATGGCTGGGGTTGTAATCGGAGATGGCTGAATTGTACCCTTGACCACCCGGAGCGGCGTGCAGGTCAAGCAATGCGTACATCTGTCGCTCTTTGCACCATTGAACCAAGCTGTCGGTAAGCTCAAAACCGGTGGCCAACCAAGTGTTTTCAAAGGGCACAGGTTCGTCCTGAATAGGCAGGGTGAACAGGTTGTAATGCAAGGGGACGCGGACCATGTTGAATCCCCAACTGTGCAGGGCTTCGATGTCGGCCTCTTGGACGTGGTTGTGGAGCCAGGCGTCATAAAAAACAGAAGTGGCTTCTTCTCCAATCAAGCCTTGGATGGCTGCTTCAATTTCGTGCTGCGCGTTGGCGAAAGCAGAGGTTTGCAACATGTATCCTTCTTGGACCATCCAACCGCCCAGCCCCATGCCCTGGAGCAGGATGGGTTCACCTTGGCCGTTCACCAATTCTGTCCCATCGGCGTGCAGGAAACCTTGGGACAGGCTGGGACGGGCAATGAGCATGAGGCCGGCCACAACAAATCCCATCCTGAATGGCGGCCGCCGCCTCTGGGGCAGGCAGCCAATGGCCGTCCAAAGGAATTGCGGGAGGGACATGGGTGCGCCTGATCAGAAGTTCATTCCGAGCCGGATGCGGACTTGGTTGATGGGGTCAATCGGATCAGCCCCCAAGGCCACCCATTCGTTTTGTGAGGGGCCTCCCACGAACACGCTTGACCATGTCAACCCTGTGATGACAGGACCCACGCGATACGTCATCCCAATCGAGCCCACATGTGGCGGTGCAGCCACTGAATTGGGGGTGAGGGTGGGGCCAAGCTCATTGGGGTCCAGCAGTCCCTGGCCACCAAAGGATGCGGCTGCTTGAGATTCAATTTCACTGTTCAAACCCAATGTGGTGCCAAGGCTGGCCGTCCAACCCAAACCGTGGGCCAGTTCTTGTTGTAGCACGAACTCTACGCGCCATCCACTGATGCCCTCTGCGAATACCCCATTGTTTTGGTATTGCCATTGGTTGCCATTGTGCAGGTCATCGTAATACAGGTATTGGTCCACATAATCCGCAAAACGGACCTGGTTCCAACTGGCCACCACGGATTCGCCATCGGCCCGGGTGCAATTCACATAGGCAGGAGACCAAGCCTGGCCCAGTTGCAGTCCAGCGGAAATCCCTTTCCACACCGCGCGAGAGGCTCCTATGCGGATTGCTCCTGGCACATATCGACCTTGACCGTCTATGTCCTGGTTAAATCCCGATGAGCTCATCCTGTTCACGGCGTTGGTCAGGGTGTTGTTGCTCCATTCTGGATGTCCCAAGCTGGCCACACGGGTGATGTTGTTGTTGGTGTTGTTTTCGAATTGTTCGATGGTTCCGGTATCGAAGTCAATCCAAACCGTCCAAGGTCCCGCCTCTCCAGAGGACCAATTCCACCTGTTTGGTTCTTGGGTGTCGCTTTGATCGAACAGGCTTTCGTCCAGCTTTTGGGCTTGAAGCCCGGCGGTGCTAAACAGCACCGTTGCCAAGACCAAGGAATGGGCAGGGAAGCACTTCATTCTTCGGTTTGTTCAAAGACCAGTTTTCCGCCGAATCCCGCCACTTGAACCGTGATTGTGTTCACGAAGGGGCGGTGCTTTTGCTGAACGATGTACTTCGGATTGACCATCACGTCGAAATCCGTTCCTTTCAGTGCTTTGTGAATGGCGGCTTTGCGCTCCCGCATGCCTGGTCCGCGCTGGAAGATCATGCCGGGGTATTCCGCAAACTCACGGTCGCCCGAACGGAACAGTCCCAGCACCGTGCGCGTCTGTGACATGGCTTGCAGGGTGGTGCTGGTGTCCACCACCACACGGGCTTTGACGGGCTCGATGTCCAAAAGCGCCGTACCCTGGGCAAGTTGGGTGCTGCGAACAGTAGAGGTGGTGCAGCCCGTTGCCAGGGTGAGCACCACCCCAAGGGCGATAAGAAGTGGCTTCATGGTTCGAATTTACTTTCTCTTGAATCGGATTGGCCGATGCGGAGTGCATTGGAATGGGGTCAGAATGGCGGAAGGGTCACTCCTTGGAATGGGGCATGCCCAATGCCCGCCTTCTTTCTGCAATCGCCTGCGTCAAGAGTTGCTTTAACCCTGGTTGTTCTGCATCGGCAAGGCTGCGGATTTTGATGTGGCGCATGTTCTTGCCGCTCCCTTCGAGCAGGGCATTCTGATTGTCCAAAGCGGCGCCCTGATAGAATCCCAGATTGACCCAATTCTTGTGTGGCAGGATGAAGGCATACCCTTCCGACATCTTTTTGGGGCCCACACCAAATGTGGCCGCTCGTTCTCCAAGCCTGACGACTTCGCAGGTGTTTGGATCCACCTCCAAAATGAGGGCTTTCAGCCGAATGACGACGGGTTGAAGGTCTTTTTCGGTGAGCTCCAGCAACTGGTGAAAGGAGGGAGGCGCTGTCTTGGACATGTTTTGGATCCAATGGAGGGGAAGAGTTTGTGCAAGGCCTTCCGGCTTCGGCCTCGTTCACTGGGGTCAGAGTTTGATGACCTTGAAGTTTCGGGCAAAGGTTGAATTGAAGCACCTCACGATGTAAGTCCCGCGAGCGAGGCCTTGCAAGGACATCACGGTCTGCATGGCACCTCTTCCGATGGTGGCCGATTGGACGGTCCTGCCGAGGTGGTCATGCACCACCACTTGGATCGCTTCGTCTGTACTTTCAAAGGAGACCAGCTGAACCGTGAGTTCGTGGCTGGTGGGATTGGGATACAGCCTGATGTCGTTTTCGATGACCGGTTGGTCTTCAACATCGACAATGCCGAGTGCCAACAAGGGGATGTGGTATTCGAATTCACAGATGCCGTCATTGTCCAGGACCACCACGTTGTAGTCCCCCACAGGAAGGCCTGTAAACTCGCCCGTTTCATAGAAGGTCTGTCCACCGTCTATGCTGTACTCCGCTGTGTTTTCGCCTGAATTGACCGTGATCACAATGGCACCATCTGTGGTCACCACAGAGGCAGGGTGGTTCACCGCAATTCCAATGTTGGTGAAGTCACAAACGTCAATCGAAACGGTTTCCTCATAGGTGCACTGTCCGGATTCATTTTGGACGACCACTTCATAGAGCCCAGGCTCGAGGTTGTCAAAGGTGTTGTCGCTGCCAAACGACTGTCCACCATCGATGCTGTATGTGAAGTTGGCCCCATCTGAGAGGATGTTGATGACAACAGTGCCGTCATTGTTCACCTCAGATGTGGCGTGTTCGACGTCGATTTCAGCTGCAAGTTGGCACCCGCCATCGCCCGCGCAGAAAAACTCAATGGCTTCATAGCTGAACTCACCGTCGTTGAACACCACGACCTCGCCATTGGAGTTCAAGACTTGGAAGTTTCCTTCACCGTATG
>CALKHD010000120.1 GCA_938092195.1 uncultured Flavobacteriales bacterium
AGGCTCTCTGGGTGGCAAAAATGCCCCACCTCTGAACGGATGGGAGGTCGAGGGTAATCAAACTGTCCGTCCTCACCGATGTGTTCCAAAATGGTAAAGCCCAATTCCCTTTGGATGGGACGCATGTTGGTCCCCATGAAAGCAAAGCCGTGCCGGATGTTCAATTGAGGCATCAAACCCAAGCCGACACAAGCCATGGGAAGCATGGCAATGCCAGCCACCGCCGTTTCCCTCCGGCTCCACAAAGCACAAAACTCAGCACAGCCTTCATCCTGAAGGTTGTCCAGGTGATCGCCCAATTCTGGGTATTCACTGCCCACAGCCCGTTCCATGGGAAGGCTCCCATAACCGGAACGGCGTTGAAGGCGCATTCCACTCAGCAACACTTCATCATCCTGACAGGTCAACAAAAACAGGATCGCATTCTCATCGCCCAACCAATCTTGTCCAAATGAGGTCAACTTGGTGATGCCCGCAGCGCGCAAGACTGCCTCGTGTCCCTGCGCAAATCGCTCAGAGAGTTTCGGGTCGTCAGCCGACCGAAAAACGTGTAGGGTCACCTCCCGCAAAGTGCGGGCGATGTCCACCGACTCACGCGGTATATGCGACGGAGAGCTGCTCATTTAAATCAAATCGAATGCGTTGGTCGGCGATCTCTTCCCCCAGTAGGAGTCGACGGATGGTGGAAGCCGCGGCGCCCGCGCCAAGGGCAACGTCGCTGTGCAATTGAGGCCAACCCGCCAAGGTCTTTCCCACTTCGGCCAAACTCTCTTGGGCACGAGGGCTGATTTCGGACAAGTCCACAAAGGCATCGAGCCATTCAGGCGACCAGGATCCTCCGCTGGCCAACTCGCTCATCTGTTCAGCCGTTACTCGGCCATGCAAAAAATCTTGGGTCTCCTCCAGGTCATAGCGCTCCACATCAATCAACCCTCGGTCATTGGTTTCCATGACCACAGGAATGCGTCGATCTCGGGCACCCATCCTCAACAATGCTTTGGCTTGCAACCCATCGCATGCATCCACCACCAAATCCAAGTTTTCCATGAAGTCGCCAATGTTTTCGGCGCGAAAACCTTCGGGCCAGACTTCGACTTCAATGAATGGATCGACCTCTGCAATGGCGCGCGCAGTGGACACCAATTTGGACGTCCCCAATTCAAAAAGGGAGCACGGCATCCGGTTGAGGTTGGAAAGCTCGATCTGATCTGAATCTGCCAAATGGAGCTTCCCTGCGATCCGCTCCATGGACAGGGCCAATGCAATGCTCCGTCCCACCGAAAGGCCAATCACGCCGACATTTTTGGCCGACAAACTGACCTGCTCTTCCTGCCTAATTTTCCGCTGATTCCGGTTGGTTCGAACTTGAATAAACTCCTCTTTCTCCAACAGAAGAATGGCCTGATTTCTCCAAGGGTACCAAGCCACTGTGCCATACCTCCCGGTCTCCGTTGAACCCTGACGGGCAGCAAAGGCGAACTCCAAAACCTCGTCACTGGGCAGCGGCCCCGCTTGGGGATGTTCGCATCTGTGCCATTCCTTCCATTGGCCAGCCAGACGGCTGGAGTCAAGCGGGGCTGACCGAGAGCTCGAAAACACACGCCAAGCCTCCCTTTCCTTCGCATTGGAAAGGGCAAACAGTTTCGGACGGAACGACGCTATCCCCATTCATGTGAAATTCCGAGGTCCTAGGCCGCAATCAACACAGCAGACACAGGCTTATCCACGTTGAATGGTTGACGCCCAACACAAATTCCAAGTCGAACCCTGTAACCTTCGTCCAAACCTTGCGTATGTCATCATCATGGTACTCACTTCTCCCGTTTTCAGGGTCGAAATCCTGCCCAATGCGCTGAATGCATTGCCTGACCTTTTTGAAGGTTTGGACTCCATTCTTCCCGCTCTGGATGTTCAACTCGAAGAAACCCTCTCCAGCCTCAAGGCACAGCCAACTGAGGTTTTGGTCACCTCCAACTTGGAGCAAGCCATTTTAGACAGCCGCCCTGTGTTTTTGGTTCACCCCAATCCAAACTCAAGGAAACTGGCCGATCTTTTAGACTCAGGTCGACCTGTGCGCTGGGTTCCTCAAGGAACACCGCATGGCACTTGGGTGGATGGCTTCGCTCGCTTCATTCACACGTTGCGGATGACTCAAAAAGCAGACAAGGGAGACAAAGCGCGTCCAGACCGCGCCATTCTGCCCACACAGCGCACCTCTCGCAGGAAGGCCAGCTGACTGTCGACCAGCCGCTTAAAGGTCGCCGGCTCGCATACGGATGTAACGCTGCCCCAACAAATTGGCCCAGTCCCGGATCACATCCAAGGACTCTTGGGTTTCTGGCGTGACCGTTTTTCCCGACATCCGAAGCACCAACCACCCATACAAGGCAATCAGCATGGACTCCACCTCTGATTTCCCCGCTTCTCCCTTGGCCTCCATGGCCGAAAGATGGGGCTGAGCACCGTCCACCGCCGACTTGTACTCTTCGTCCTTCAGGACTTCCATCAGCGTTTTGTGCAAATAGGTCAGCTCGATCATGAGCTCATCCAACTTGGACCTGTGTCCAGAATGGGATTTGTTCTCCCTCCTCAAGTCGCGCATTAAATCCGCGAACCAAGTCAACTCGGCTTCCAGTCGGTCTCCTTCATAGGCCGCAGACAAATGGACCCTTAGCGCCGGCAAATCGAAATCGACAGCCCGCGCCAGATCCTCCATCTGCCATTCGTACAACAGGTACTCAACCACATGCTGGTCTCGTTTTTCGGAAGCAGTCGTCTGGTTCATGTCTTCGGGGAATCCGGGTTCAATGCAGCAGCCCTGGTCTCTTTCATTTGAAGAAACATCTGCTCCACTTCTGGCACCAATCGCGAGGCAAATTCCCGCACCGACTCCAACCCTCCACTTCCCTCAACAGGAAGACGGTAGGTCTGTTCCAAAGGACCCCAAACGAATTGCACGTGGTATTTGTCATTCCATTCTTGAACAACAATTCGCATGGCGCGATGGGGAATTTGAGCTACGGTTCTCATGGCTTTCGGTTGCGAAGGTAGAATTTCGCAGCGTGCAAGACCCCTGGCTAAACCGATGGAGTGGTCCATTGACCGATCGACCCCAAGCTCTCGCAGCACTGATGCGGCTCCGATGGGCTGTGGGCTCTGCTCCTCTCATGGCCCGCCACCCCGAATTGGGCTTCCAAGTGTTGGACGACACTTGGTGCAAAGAAGCGCTGTCCGCGGACTTGCCTCTGTTTGAGGAGTGGGCCTCTTTGCTGGCGATGGGCGAAAATCCGCTCCCCCCGCACATCCTCGAGCCTGCAGGACAATTGCTCGGCAAACACTTTGAAGCCCTGATCGCCTTTTGGTTGGACGCCAGTCCGCACTTTCGATTGCGGGCGCACAGTGTGCAATTGCAAGACGACAAAAGAACCATTGGCGAGCTCGACTTTCTGGTCGACGACATTCACAGAGGCCGCACCCTTCACCTGGAAGTGGCCAGCAAATTCTACCTCGCCGCCGAGGACGGAAACGCCTGGTCCAATTGGGTGGGCCCATCTGGCCGACACGACACTTTGGCTGTGAAAATGGACAAATTGGTGAGTCAGCTAGCTGCCAGCAGGTTGCCCGCTGCCAAGGCCTTGATGCACCAGCAGCGCATCTCCACTCCAGAACCGGTGCTGCTGATGAAAGGGTGGTTTTTTCACCACCATTCAAGGCTGAACCGGCACCGTCCGCCCAAGTATGCCCATCCCGAATATGCCGCGGGATGGTGGTGCAAACCCGATGAAGCCCACCACGTCATGGGCAGCGAACACGTGCGAATTCTTCCGCTCCCCAAAGGCCGTTGGCTGGGCAAATTCCACCCCACGGACGGAGATCCACCGCTGCACTGGAGCCGCTTGGAAGCCGTCCTTCACGACCATTTTTCACGCACCCACCGGGCGCTGATGTGCGCCGTCGTCATTGAAGGTGACGCCGGTTGGGAAGAAATATCCAGGGGTTTTGTGGTGCACCCGA
>CALKHD010000121.1 GCA_938092195.1 uncultured Flavobacteriales bacterium
AACGGGCAAAGTCAAAGACAACAAACACCTGTACAGTGGCAAAACCACCATCGAAAAGGTGGATGGTGAGGTGGTCCGCAAAATGTACGTGACCGGTCAAACCCGGAAGATTTCTGTCCTGGGAAAAGAGCGCCGCAACAACCACTTCTACATCCTCAGGGATGGTTCAGCCTCTGCCTTGGGGTTCTTCAATGAGTCGAAAAAGACCATTGAACGGGTGGACAAAGGCTATGCATATGGCATCAAACCCAAAAATGCGGAGCAGGCGTTTGCACTTCATGCCATTCTGAACCCCGACATTCATCTGGTGACCGTCAGCGGCGTGGCTGGAACAGGCAAAACGCTCTTGGCGCTCGCTGGCGCTTTGGAACAAAAGAACAGGTATGACCAAATCATCCTGGCCAGGCCCATTGTGGCGCTCAGCAACAATGATTTGGGTTTTTTGCCCGGGGATGCTGAAGAGAAAGTCAACCCTTACATGCAGCCGCTTTGGGACAACCTAAACTTCATCAAGAGTCAGTTTGGACAAAACGAGAAGAAGTTCCGTGCCATTGAAGAAATGAGGGAGCAGGGCAAAATCACCATTTGTCCTTTGGCCTACATCCGAGGTCGGAGTTTGTCCAATGTGATCTTCATTGTGGACGAGGCCCAAAACTTGACGCCCCACGAAGTCAAGACCATTGTGACGCGCGCGGGCGAGAACTCCAAAATCATCTTGACGGGTGATGTTCGCCAGATTGATACGCCATACTTGGACGAGCAGTCCAATGGGATGAGCCATGTCATCGATCGACTGAAGGGCCGCGAGCTGTTCTGTCATGTGACCTTGGACAAGGGAGAGCGCAGCGATTTGGCCAACTTGGCCAATGAGCACCTCTGAATTGGGTGGCGCAGACCCGTCTACAAGCCCAATTGCAACGGCTGTGAAGCCCCGGTAGCTGGAGCGGAAGATTGATGTTGATTCACCCTTCAACATCCCTTTCTTCCATGCGATACTTGGCCTTTTTCTTCCTTTTGAGCTCCATTTCTGTTGAGCTTTATTCAGCCCCCACCTTTCCTTGGCCGCCTGGGTCAGAAGCCTGCACCAGCGACTTGAATGACGATGGCGTCGTGGGGCTAACCGACTTGCTTGAGGTGCTGTCCCACTTTGGTGAGCCATGTGACTCAGAGCCTCCCGAGCCACAGGTTTGGCCACTGATTCAATTCAGCGAACTGCATTACAACCCTGGGACCGATCAAGGGAGTGACGCCGTGTATGAGTTTTTAGAGCTCCACAACCCCACCGAATCGGCGGTTGACTTGGGCGGGTGGTCCATCACAGAAGGCTTGGACATGAACTTTCCAAAAGGCGCGTCCATATCGGCCGGAGGTTATGTCGTGGTGACCACGGCTCCCATCACTTACTCTGGACTTGGCTATCCTGTCTACGATTGGGGCACAGGTGGCTTGAACAATTCAGGTGAACTGCTGGCGCTCCGGGCTCCCGATGGCACTGTGGTGGAGTCTGTAGAATACTCAGATTCTGGCGACTGGGACACGGCTCCGGATGGCCAAGGGCCTTCCTTGGAGCGCTTGTTTCTGAATGGAGACCCTTTCGACCCCGCAACGTGGTCAGCATCCATTGCCACTGGAGGTACGCCGGGTTCAATCAACAGCCTTTGGCTGGATTGACGGTTTAAATGGCCATGATTTTCTGCTCTTCCCCGTCAATGACCACAGTGAGGGGCTCGCCAGATTCAAGGGTCACTGTGCACCCTTCGCCGCTCACTGAAACCAGGAGCAGTCTTCCTCGAAAGTGAAGCTGAAAGGAGAACTTCTTCCAAGTCGAAGGCAGCATGGGTTTGAAATGGGGCTTCCCTCCTTTCACCCGGTAGCCGCCAAACCCTTCCACGATGCTCATCCATGTTCCCGCCATGCTTGTGATGTGCAAGCCTTGATGGGCTTCATGGTTGTAATCGTCAAGGTCCAGCCTTGAGGTGCGGAGGTACATCTCCACCGCCTTTTCCTCTTTGCCCAATTTGGCCGCAAGAATGGCATGAACACAAGGGCTCAAGCTGCTTTCATGAACCGTTCTCGGCTCGTAAAAATCAAAGTTTTCGCGGTGCGTGTTGTCATCAAATTCGTCCTCGAAGAAGTAGAGGCCTTGCAAGGTGTCGGCTTGCTTGATGAACACCGAGCGCAAAATCCGATCCCAACTCCAATGTTGGTTGATGGGGCGCTCATGATCTCCAAGGGATGCAGCCATGCGCTGCTCCTTGTCCATGAAGCCATCCTGTTGCAAAAAGACCTGCGTTCCCTTCAAGACCGGAGCGTAGATGTTGTCTGCAATGTCCTTCCAGTTCTTGGGCTCGGTGTTGGGGTCAAACGACCAGTCCTTGTTTTGCTTGGCCAGTGTGTCCGGAGCGTTGTCCTTCATCCAATCCAACCAGAGTGTCGCCTGCGACAAGCACCATGAAGCCAACCGGTTGGTGTACCAATTGTTGTTGACGTTGTTCTCGTATTCGTTGGGTCCCGTCACCCCCAAGATGACCCATGCATTCTTGTCTTCTGACCAATTCACGCGTTGCGCCCAGAAACGGGCCACTGCCAAAGCCACTTCCCACCCTCCTTCCGACAGGTAAGACCAATCGCCGGTTTGCCGGATGTAGTTGTGAATGGCCAGAACCATGGCTCCATTTCGGTGAATCTCCTCAAACGTGATCTCCCATTCGTTGTGGCACTCTTCCCCGTTCATGGTCACCATGGGGTAAAGCGCAGCACCATCAACAAAGCCCAGCTTGGCGGCATTCTCGATGGCCCTGTCGAGGTGCTGGCGACGGTACACCAACAATTGTCGCGCCACGCCAGAGGGGTGAGTGCCCAAGTAAAAGGGCAAGCAATAAGCTTCGGTGTCCCAGTAGCTCGCCCCTCCATATTTCTCCCCTGTGAACCCCTTGGGACCGATGTTCAAACGGGGGTCATCCCCTGTGTAGGTCTGGTTCAAGTGGAAAATGTTGAATCGAATCGCCTGCTGGGCTGAATCGTCTCCTTCGATTTGAACATCTGCACCCTCCCAAATGGCGGCCCAAGCCATCGCATGGTCCTGACGGGCTGCATTCCAACCCGCATTTTTGGCCTCAACAGCTTTGTCTCTGGCCACTTGGCCAAGGCCTGCTTTTGGATGGTCAAAATCCCGCACCAACCCAATGGCCTTCTCCAACACCAACGAATCTCCAGACTCTGCACGATGAGAGAACCGAACTTCATTTTGGCCTTCTGAAGAATGCGCCGACCCCGCCAATGATCGACCGTCGCACATGGCGCTGACCTCCATGGCATGTGCCACATGAAATTGGGTTTTGCGCGTGGACACCACCAAATGAGCCCCGTTGTCGTCGCCCTCAAGACCTTCGATGTTCCAAAATTGCTCTTCCCAATTGGCATCTTCATTGCGCACATTGGCGTCGAGCCTTGCGCTTAACTCCAACGTCCCTTCGCCTGCAAGGATGTCGATGGCATACCGCATGTGGGCGGTTTCCACATCGGCCATGCTGCAAAACCGCTGGGCCTTGATCGACAACACCATGCCTTCTATGTCCACGTCAAAGGAGCGCGACAAGAGCCCCGTTTGCATGTCCAAAACCCTCCGAAAAGCGCGAGGTGCATGTTGATTCAGGTCCAGCTGAACACCGTTCACCTGAACGTCAATGGAGGTCCAATTGGGGGCGTTGAGCACCTTGGCGAAATACTCTGGATAACCGTTTTTCCACCAGCCAACTTTGGTCTTGTCAGGATAATAGACTCCA
>CALKHD010000122.1 GCA_938092195.1 uncultured Flavobacteriales bacterium
TGAGGAGCCCATTGTAAGGGCGTATTCCATGGCCAACCACCCTGCAGAGGGCAACATCGTGATGTTGAACATTCGGATTGCCACTCCACCTTGGGACCGTGCCCGCAATGCTTGGATGAACGTGAATCCTGGGGTTTGTTCCAGCTTTGTGTTTGGATGCAAGCCAGGTGACAAGTGCACCATCAGTGGCCCTTATGGAGAGTTCTTCATTAAAGAATCCGAGGCGGAAATGGTGTACATCGGTGGTGGAGCCGGAATGGCCCCCATGCGCAGTCACTTGTTCCACTTGTTTCACACCGTTAAGACAGGCCGCAAGGTGACCTTCTACTACGGTGGCCGTTCAAGAAGAGAGCTCTTCTATTTGGATGATTTCCGCAAGATTGAAGCTGAGTTCCCGAATTTCAATTTCCATGTGGTGTTGAGTGACCCCACTGAAGAGGACAACTGGAACGAAAAGAAAACGGTAGAAGACGAAGGAGACGGATTCCTTGGCTTTGTACACAATGCTGTGATTGAACACCACTTGAAGCCACATGAAGCGCCAGAGGACATTGAGTTCTATTTCTGTGGTCCACCACTGATGAACCAAGCGGTTTTGAAGATGTGCGACGACTGGGGCGTGCCTCCAGAGAATGTGGCATTCGACGATTTCGGAGGATGATTTCATCACAACAACCATCAGGGATCACCGCCAGCCAAGTGCTGGCGGTCCCGTTTATGGTCCTTGCCTTTGGCTTTGCGGGCTGCGGTTCAGGCACATCCAATGGCGCTGATTCTGGCGGCCCATCAGTTTCGACAGAAGTGTCTAAATGGGGGCCGGTCCAGACCCATGCCGGGGAAGCCCAAGGAACCACCTACAGCATCAAATATTTATCGGAGAGCCGTCTGGAGGATTCCGTGTTTGAAGACCTTCTGAAAACGGTTGACCAAGAGGTGAGCCTTTGGTTGCCTGGCAGCCAAATCAATGCCATCAACCAATGGGGAAGGACAGATTCACTCTACGGATTTGTGGATTCAGACCAAATCATTGGTCCACTGTGGGCATTGTCTGAGGAGTTGAATGAGCTCACCAGAGGGGCCTTTGATCCCACGGTGAGTCCGTTGGTGGAATTGTGGGGGTTTGGGTTGTCCAAGCGAGGCGAAGTGACACAAGAAGGGGTGGACAGCGTCCTGGCTTATACAGGCCTGCGACCCGAGCGCTTTGACATGAACGAGGAAGAGTCCAATGGCATGTACCAGCGCACATGGGTCCGCAAAGGCCACCCCAATGCAGCGCTTGATTTCAATGCCATTGCCCAGGGGTATACCGTGGACCTTTTGCTGGAAGAGCTCCGCTTGCGCGGTGTAATGAATGCCATGGTTGAATTGGGGGGCGAAGTGGTGTGCCGAGGGGTCAACGCATCGGGAAATCCATGGCGGATTGCTGTGGACCGCCCACTGGCCGGGACAGGCGCATCTGATCGGGTGTTGGAGACTGTGGTCTCGGTGAAAGACCGCGCCATCTGCACGAGCGGTAACTATAGAAAGTTCTATGAGCAGGGAGGCCGGAGGTACAGCCACACGATTGATCCTGCGACAGGATACCCGGCTGAAAATGGCTTGTTGAGTGCAACGGTTTTGGCCCCCTCTGCGGCGTACGCAGATGCATTGGCCACGGCATTCATGGTCTTGGGCGCTGAACAAACCCGGGGATTCCTGGCCACATATCCAGGGTTGGGCTTGGACGTGTTGCTGATGTCAGACGATGGAGAAGGGGGGTACAAACTTTGGGAAACACCGGGGTTCAAGGCCGTTTCTTCCCCACTCTAATCTTAGAGCGCTTCCGAGGCCAAGTCGTCTTTCTGGCATTGGTCTTGAGGCCGGGCACCACAAATGGAGCAACTGCCGCTGTCATTCTGAAGGAGTGGGTTGTTGCTGGAGCAAGTGCCACTGAATTCACCGTCTTTTTTGACCAGAATCTTGATGGCGATTCCGGCAAAGCCGAGGGCGAGCAACGCGATGGTCAAAAGAAGGGTCATCCATTCCATGGGGCTAATCTAACAACCACCATGCGGTTTTGGCAGCGAAAGGGAACCAAAACCAATCATGCCTCGTAGAGTAATACCTAGATTAGGTAAGCATATATTTGAGATTCGTCGATAAATTCGTACCTTTCTATGCCTTGTTGTCCTTTATGATTCCTTCCATGCACTCTACCATGCGTTCCATTCTCGCTTTTTGCACGTTGATTCTGACATCTCCGGCATGGGCTCAAGAATGTGATTGTCCTCCAATTGCAGACCGCACAGTCGTGGACCTGACAGACAATGAAGGATTGGGAACGGGAACCAGGACACTTCACTGTGACTCCTTGTATGTCTTGAATGGATTTGTGTACGTGAATGAGGGCGATGTCCTGTCTGTGGAACCAGGAACGGTCATCCAGGCCAAACCCGGTCAGGGAGAGATGGCGAGTTGCTTGATTGTTGCACGCGGAGGACAAATCATGGCTGACGGCACTTCAGATTGCCCCATCATCTTCACCTATGAAGGAGATCCGGTCAATGGTTCTACCCCTTACAACACGAATGGATTGTGGGGAGGCGTGGTCATCAATGGCTATGGCATCCTCAACACCTATGACGGAGATGATGCGGCAGAAGGCATCATGGATGTGAGCGGGCAAAACCGAGACATTTTTGGAGGACTGGACAATGCAGAGTCCAGCGGCATCATGCGGCATGTTTCCATTCGGCATGGCGGAAGCGAGATGCCCAACCCGCCGGTGAACTTTCAGAATGTGATCAATGGCGATGAAACCAACGGTTTGAGTTTGAATGGCGTGGGTTCTGCTACCGTTTTGGAGCACATCGAGGTGGTGTCCACCTTGGACGATGGGCTCCAAATCATGGGAGGAAAAGCCAACTTGAAGTACGTGGCTGTGGCTTTTTCAACCGAGGACAATTTTGAATACGACTTGGGCTGGGTGGGAGACATGCAGTACTTCTTTTCTCTCATGGACCAAGTGGAGCTCTCAGGAGAACATGGATTTGACTTGGAAGGAGACGACTTTGAATTTCAGGATGTCACTTTGAGCTTTCTGCCTTACACCAACCCTCAAATCGCAAACTTCACTTCGTTTGGCCACGAAGAAGCGACGGCCGTGAGGTGGCACAATGGGGGAGGTGGCCGCCTTTACAACGGCGTCTTTCAAAATTGGGACTTCGGCATTGACTTTGAGGATGCCGATCCATGCGACGCTTACGAGCTGTTCTTGTTTGGTGAGTTGGAGGTTCACAACAACCGGTTTTGGAATGTCGGAGACAGCTTGGCTTTGGACACCATGATCCTTTACGAAGGGGGCGTGTGGAATGGAAACACGCAAATCCAAGACCACTTTGTGGCCAACAACAACCAAGGCTCAGATTTGGGCTTGGATGATTCCTTTGAAGCCTTGGCGGGTTTCATCACCTCGGGCGTGAATCCTTTCCCGACCGTGACTGATTCTGTGCCAGCACAGCATCAACCCGTAGGCACCTTTTTTGATCCAGTCGATTATGTCGGGGCATTTGAACCCGGCGGAACCAACTGGTTAGAGGGGAGCTACCTGGACCAAATGGGGGTGTTCTATCCCGGAGACATTCCAGGTTGCATGTACGAATGGGCATGCAACTTCGATGCGTCAGCCAATACAGATGATGGCACATGCGACATTTTCGCTTGTGGAGGATGCACCTACGAGGCCGCCAGCAATTACAGCGCAGCTGCCATTCGTGACGATGGAAGCTGCACGGGCTTTGCCGGAAGCACAGGTTGTGCAACGGACGTGGATGAAGACGGAACTGTGGGCGTGAATGACCTCCTTGAGGTACTCTCAGTATTTGGTTCCTCCTGCGACTGAGGGCCTGCTGATTGTCGACCGACAGCGGACTCCTTACTGCCGGATTACCGGATGGATTCTGCGCCGCTTGGCGTTTTGTCGTTGAGCATCCAACCCAGGCCCAAGGCAGGGTGATGCGCCCTGAACCCGTGGGTATGAAGTCCCAGCCTGGCCCAAGCGCCCTTTCGAACATGAACGTTCAGGGTGACTTGATTGTAGCTGTTTTCTTCGGGTTGCCAAGATTGGAGGTAACGGCCGTGCACCAAGTCGATGTACACCCTGGAGAACCGGAGCTCAAAACCGGCATGAATGCCGATTCCCCGCGCATTGGTTCGATGAAAGGCCCCTGCTCCAATCAGACCGCCCAACCTCAGTCCACGGCCGAGCCTGCGGTGGACACCCCATTCTGCTGTCGTCTCCCGTTGGTCAAGCGGTGCGGGTTGACGTCTGCCCACTGAGCCATACACCATCCAGCCGCTGACGGCGGGCGGGATCCAAGCCAGAACATGAGCAGAGTCAGAGTGGACCTTGAAAGAGCGGCTCTGCTGCCACACGGGCGCAGTGAGGGTGAGAGCAGCCAAGTTGGTCCCCAGGTTGGGCTGGGTGAACGAAGCGTTGCTTTGGTGCGACAGCGTCCAGTGAATGCCCACCCGTTCATGCCATTTTGCCGAGGCTTCAAAAGATGGAGGCCGGTGAATTCCGATGTCAATGGCGGCATTGATGGGAGAGCCAATGACCACGCGCTGTCGTCCCTCTGAGGTCAAACTGGACCAAGGCTTTTGGGTCCATCCAACGCCAATTCCCAGCCGAATGCGAAGGCTTCTTGCCAACTTCAAGTCGGCCATGCTCAATACACTGCCTTGCAGTCCAATGGATTGTGACGCGCCGGTGGTGCCAAAGCGAAACCCCAATCCCCACCTCGGTGCACTGCGGCTGCATGACCAGAGGCCTTGGCCTTTTCGCGTCCAATTCACATGCATTTGATGGGCATGACCCTCGATCAAAGACCGAATGGAAGCCCTGTGTGGAATCAGAAAGCCAACGCCCGTGCCCATCTCTACATGATCAGTCTCTGTGGATTGCGTCCACCCTTGTGCGGGAAAAAGCACCACTATGCCCAGCAAAACGCAAGCAAAGGGTCCCTTCAAAGTCCACCGCATGCAGCGTCCTTGCGACCGTAAGCTGGGGAAGAATGGAAAGGGGCGCATTCGCCCCAAAGGTCACCTTAATTTTGATGCATGCCGAATCGCGACGTCATCGAGCGCCCAGTGTTGACCACACAGAAGGGACAACACACCCGAGGAGAAAAATTGGCGGCCTTTGGTCGCCTTCTGGACATCATGGATGACCTGCGGGAAGGCTGCCCATGGGACATGAAGCAGACGTTTGAATCCCTGCGGCATTTAACCATTGAAGAGACCTATGAATTGGGAGACGCCATCTTGCAAGGAGACTTGAATGAGGTGGGCAAGGAAGTCGGAGACTTGATGCTCCACATGGTCTTCTACAGCCGTTTGGGCTCAGAGGCCGGAGAGTTTGATGCGGCCGATGTGCTGCACGGCATTTGTGACAAGCTGGTGACCCGACATCCACACATTTATTCAGATGTAGAAGCCTCCACAGAAGAAGAGGTCAAATCGAACTGGGAAAAAATCAAGCTGAAGGAAAAAGGAGAGGGAAGGAAGAGTGTCCTCGGTGGGGTTCCTTCCGGCTTGCCTTCATTGGTCAAGGCCCAGCGCATTCAGGAAAAGGTGCGCGGTGTGGGGTTTGATTGGGACCATGCCGGTCAAGTCTGGGAAAAGGTCCAAGAGGAAATGGGGGAGTTGCAGGCCGAAGTGGAAGCCAAGTCAGAGCGGATTTCGGATGAGTTTGGGGATGTGTTGTTTTCGCTCATCAACTATGCGAGGTTCCTCGATGTGAATCCCGACGAGGCCTTGGAGCGAACCAACCGAAGGTTCAAAGACCGGTTTCAAGAGATGGAGGCCCGCATTGAGGATGCGGGCTTGGATTTGGCCAACATGCCCTTGGAAGAAATGGAATCGCATTGGCAGGCAGCCAAAGTCAAGTTGGGTCAATGATTCCGCGTTC
>CALKHD010000123.1 GCA_938092195.1 uncultured Flavobacteriales bacterium
GGGGTGTTGCGTTTCGTTCACTCGACAGAGTAGTCGGATGAATTGAGCTTGGGATTCAGCTTGACCTCTTTGATGGACATTTTCATTTCCTGTCCACCTGTCGACATGGTCATCTCGCTTTCAAACCGCAGGCCTTTGACTTCCATGGTGTCGCCGTAATTCAAGGTCACGGTCATGTCGCCTCGTGGGGTGCTTTCGTTGCGGACCGTTCGG
Organism: uncultured Flavobacteriales bacterium; assembly: GCA_938092195.1. Classification (GTDB taxonomy): domain Bacteria; phylum Bacteroidota; class Bacteroidia; order Flavobacteriales_D; family Sanyastnellaceae; genus UBA8752. The sequence goes on from CALKHD010000123.1 coordinate 214, forward strand.
GTGCGCAAGCCTGTTTCCACGTTGAACCAATGGCTTTCACTCACCTTTCCGTCTTTGCGCATTTCGATTAAGTACTGTGGCACTTCATCGATTCGATCCACGCCAAGCAATTCTGCCTCCAGGCCATAATCGGCCAAGTGCAAGAACTCCAAAACGTCATGGCTCCTTTTGGTGTCGAGGATTTTGGCCTCATCCATGGGGGTGATTTGTCCCATGGCCGTTTCGGCGCCTTTTTGGCCATCATACTTGGATTCTTGCATGATGTTTCCACCTGCCGAAATTCGAGTGTAGCCAGCACCGGACACCAAGTAGCCCTGCTCCATGCTGAGGGTCATGGGGCCAGCGGCCATTTCGCCTGTGGTTTGCACGCCCTTCAGCTTGCCGAATTTGGCGACTCCGCCTCTGGCTTCATAGTGGGCATTGAATACGTCCTCTGCCGTCATGCCTTCCGGAGCGGGTTCGAGGTCTTTCAAAGGCTCGCCATAAGCATCGAAAAACTCCACCTGTCCCGAAGCGGCGAATTGCGCCAAGCCGTCCGCCACATCGCGGTTTCCGGCAATGGTGATGTTCATGTTGTCTGGACGCAAGTAAGTGCGGGCCACGCGCTGAACGTCTTCGACAGTGACGGCGTCAAGGCGACTTAGGTAAGTGGCGTAGTAGTCGTCGCCGTATCCGTAGCGCTCAATGTTGAGTGCAAACCGTGCAATGGTTTCTGGACGTTCCAATGACAGGGCAAAGCTTCCATTCAGGTAGTTCTTGACGAATTGAAGGGAGCTGTCTGGCGCAGGGGTCTCCACCATTTTGCGAATCTCTGACAGGAACTCGACCAAGGAGCTGTCGGTGACCTCGTTGCGAACACTGGCGCGGGCGCTGAAGCGGCCCACCAATTTGTTTGGGCTGGCGGAGCTTCGTGCGCCATAGGTGTAGGCTTTGTCTTCACGCAGGTTTTGATTCAAGCGGCTTCCGAAGAATCCACCCAACATGGTGTTCATCACGCTCACGGCCACTACATCCGGGTGACCGGGCTTGAGGTAGATGGGGAAGGTGACGTCAATGACGCTTTGCACAGCGCCTGGAACAGGGGAGAAGCACACCCGATTTCCTGCGGGAGGAATGGGGCGGGGGTAGCGTTGCTTCTTCACTTCAGCGGGACGCCAATCTCCGAAATACTGTTCGGCTTGCTTTTTGGCTTCGATGGGCGTGATGTCGCCCACAACCACCAGATAGGCCACATTGGGCTTCCAAATGGTCGCGTAGTGATTCAACAGGTCAGCGCGTGTGATGGCTTCCACCGTTTTTTCGTTGGAGCTCTCACCATAAGGATGTCCCAAACCGTAGGTCATGGCACCGGAGAGGCGCCCTGAGATGGTGTTGGCGTCGGTGGCGCTGCTGGCGAAATTGCTGAGCGTTTGTTTGCGCTCTTTTTCCAGCTCCTCTTCAGGGAACGTGGGGTTCATAAGGATGTCGGACATCAGCTCAAGCAGGGTCTCGCTGTGTTGAACCAAGCATCGGCCATTCATGCCAAAACCGGATGTGCCCAGGTTGGCGCCGATTCGATCCACGGCCTCATCGATTTCTGCTTTGGAGCGGGTTTTGGTTCCAGAACGCATGAGCGATCCCGCCATGCTGGTGTAACCCGCGCGAGAGCCTTCAAAGATGGGGTCCACATCCAACGTCAACCGGTAGCTGACCCTAGGCAGTTTGTGGTTTTCGACCACAATCAAGGTCAATCCATTCTCGAGGGTCTCCACAGTATAGTCACCCAAAACAATCTCTGGGGCGGGAGCAGGAGCGGGAGCTTGAGACCGGTCAATCTGACCTTGGGCGGCCAGGGGCATCAAGCCCACGAGGACCAAAAGGAGGGAAGCAATGCGGTTCATTGTGCGTTCTCGTTGAGGAAGTAAAGGATGACCCGGCGATTGTGGTCGTAATACTTGACTGCGGCGGCTTGAATGTCTTCTGCGGTAACCGACATGTAGCGGTCGATTTCGTTGTTGATGAGGTTGGCGTCACCGTAATACATGTGATAGTTCGCCAATGATTCTGCAATGCCACGCATGGTGCCATTGGACTGCACAAAGCTGCTTTCGACTTGGTTTTTGAGTTTCTCGAGGTCTGCATCGGTGATGCCCAACGCTTTCACTTTGTTGATCTCGGCCATCATGGACTCTTCAACCTCTGAAGGGTCGGTCCCAATGTTGGCCACTGCATAAGCAATGGTCTGTCCTGGGTCTTCCAACCCGAAACTGAAAGCGCCACAGAACACCGCGAGTTCTTGGTCGTCCACCACCGCTCGATTCAGTCTGCTGGACTGACCACCACTCAAGGCGGTGTTGAGCAAGTCTACCGCGTAGTAGTCAGGTGTTCCCTCGGCGGGTATGGGGTAGGCCATGAGTACGAGTGGAAGCTGGTCATCGCCCCAAATCGTGTCTCTTACTTCTTGCATCTTAAATGGCTCATCGATTCTGGGGCGAGGAATGTCCACCGTGCCCTTTGGAATTTCTCCGAAATAGGCTTCGATTTTCTTCTTCAAGTCTTTGCGGTTAAAGTCTCCCGCAATGGAAAGCACCGCATTGTTGGGGACGTAGAAGGTCTCGTAGAAATCTGTAAACTCTTGATCCGTGGCGGCGTTCAAGTGGTCCATTGATCCAATCACAGGCCACTTGTACGGGTGCTCTTGATAGGCGCGTTTCATCGTTTCTTCGATGAGATTGCCGTAGGGTTGGTTGTCCACCCTCTGGCGCCTCTCTTCTTTGACGACCTCGCGCTGGGTTTCAATGCCGACGGCTTC
>CALKHD010000124.1 GCA_938092195.1 uncultured Flavobacteriales bacterium
GAAATAGGGACGCATCAAACGCTGGAAGGAGATGCCTCCTGCAAGGACCGCTATGATCTCACTCCTCTGTGCCAATCTGCTGGTGAACAACAAAATGGTCAGGAACACAATGAAAGAGCTCAGCATGTTGCCCAAGGCCAAACAAAAACTCACGTAGTATTCTCCAAAAACCCGTCCCCAAGGGGCGTCGTTGTCGATGAGGCGCTCCACGTTCTCGGCCACATCAAACACCACGGCCACCACACAGAAAAGAGCCACCATCAAAAAGAAGGTGGACAAAAAGTGCCGGATGATGTATCGATCGAGAATGCGCATCAATGGAGCATCAGAGCCGTTGCGTCAACACCGGTACCATTTTGTCTTTCCACGCGGTAAACGTACCATCTGAGATTCGGGTTCTGGCCTCTCTCATGAGATCCAGATAAAACACCAGGTTGTGAACCGACGCGATGTGCAAGGCCAGAAGTTCTCCTGCCCGGAACAAATGACGCACGTATGCCTTGCTGTATCTCTGGTCCACATCGGCCGTTCCCGTTGGATCCAGCGGAGAAAAGTCAGCCTCCCATTTCTTGTTTCGCATGTTCAGGGTTCCCTGGCGGGTGAACAGCATTCCATTCCGGGCATTTCGGGTGGGCATGACACAATCGAACATATCGACTCCAAGGGCGATGTTCTCGAGGAGGTTTGCAGGTGTGCCCACCCCCATTAAATAACGGGGCTTGTCCTCTGGGAGGATGTCTGTGCACATGTCCACACTGGCATACATTTCTTCGTGTGGCTCTCCAACGGACAATCCGCCAATGGCATTGCCCGCCGCTCCCCTTTCGGCAATCGCATGGGCCGAAGCCTCTCTTAAATCCGAAAAGGTGGAGCCTTGAACAATCGGAAACAACATTTGATCGTGCCCATACAAGGGCTCTGTTTCGGCCATTCGCGCCAAACAACGATCCAACCACCGGTGCGTCAACTCCATAGATTGCCGCGCGTAGGCATAGTCACAGGGATAAGGAGGGCACTCGTCAAAGGCCATGATGATGTCCGCGCCTATGACCCTCTGAATGTCCACCGCCCTTTCTGGGGTGAACAAATGTGGACTTCCATCGATGTGACTGCGGAAGGTGACGCCTTCCTCCTTGATTTTCCGGTTCTCCGCCAAACTGTATACCTGGTAACCGCCCGAGTCCGTTAAAATCGGCCTGTCCCAACCCATGAATCCATGAAGGCCTCCTGCTTTCTGAAGCACATCCAACCCCGGCCTCAGGTACAAATGATAGGTATTGCCGAGGATGATGTCCGGATTCACCTGATCGGCCAAGACATCTTGGGGCACGGCCTTCACAGATCCCTGGGTACCCACAGGCATAAAAATCGGGGTCTGAATCTGACCGTGAGACGTTTCAAGAACGCCTGCCCGCGCTTTTGAATGGGGATCTATGGACTCAACAACGAAGGACATGGGCATTGGATTAACGGCTTTGCACTTTGCGCCGCAGGTCAAAAGTAACTTGGGCGCATGTTGGGAACCCTCTTCAATTCGGTTGCAGTTGCCATCGGTGCATCATTGGGCCTGGTCTTGCGACGTCGGGTTCCAGAAAAACTGCGGACTGCGGTCTTCTCTGCCATTGGCCTTTTCACTTTGTACATCGGGGCAGACATGATGGGCAGCTTGACCCGTCCAATCGCAGCATTCATTGCATTGGTCCTCGGGGCGGGACTGGGCCACGTGGTGGGCTTGGATCAAAAAATCAGGAAAGCCGCAGACCGACTGGGTCAAGGTGAAGGGGCCGCCATGGTCCAGTCCACCCTTCTTTTCTGTGTGGGTGCCATGACCCTAGTGGGGTGCATGCAAGACGGCCTCAGGGGGGACCCGTCCATCTTGCTCGCCAAAGGGACCATGGATCTGTTCAGCTCGCTGTTTATGGCCGCCACCATGGGCCGAGGCGTGCTTCTTTCCGCCTTGTCCGTCCTTGTTTTACAGGGCACCCTGACCCTGCTCTTCTCCATGATGGGCTCGGGAATTCCCGAGTCTCTCATCCACGAATTAACGGGCCTCGGCGGCATACTTCTGCTGGCTTTGGGACTTGATTTGCTCAACATCCGAACCTTTTCCCTCATCGACTTGACTTGGTCATTGCCCCTTCTGCCCTTGGTGCTCTGGATTCTTGACGTCACTGGATTTCCCGCCTGAGCCATGCCTGCCAACAAATACGCCCTGCTCCGGTACCGCATCATTGACCGATGCCTGACCAATAAAATGCGCCCCTACCCCTCCAAAGAGGCCCTGCGCACAGCCTGTGAAGAAGGACTCTATGGCAGCGAAGGTGACCGGATCAGCATCTCGACCATCGAGAAGGACCTGTGGGCCATGAGGAACGAAAATGACCTTGGCTACCACGCCCCCATTGTATACAGCGCGGAGCACAGGGGATATGAATATGACGACCCCGATTACAGCATCAGCGGACTCAACCTTCAAGAACAGGACCTTCAAGCATTGCGATTCGCAACGCTCACCCTGCTTCAATTCCGCGACATGCCTGTATTCCAACAATACCAGTCGGCCATTGGACGGATTTTCGAAAGGGTCCACGCCACTGCCCAAGGAGACCGACTGGACCAACACGTGCAATTTGAGCAGGCACCAAAAACACTGGGGACTGAGCACATTGCAGTGCTCATGTCTGGGATCAGCGAAAAACAAGCTGTGAGGTTCAACTACAGCAAATTCACCGCCGAAGGTGGCCAGCAAACCGAACGCTGCATTGAACCGTATTTGCTCAAAGAATACCGCAACCGATGGTACCTCATTGGCAAACCTGAAGGTGCCCCTGAGGTCAGAACTTTTGCCTTGGACCGAATGAATGGCGTGGTCTTGGATGACGCCCGGTTTGTCCGAGACCCAAAGTTCGATGCAGACAAATACTTCAAGGACTCCCTCGGCATCACCGCGGGGTCCGAAGGGGTCCGAGAGTTTCGATGGGCCGCCGCTCCTCTTCTCTCTCACTACCTCGACAGCCAGCCCATTCACGCCTCGCAAAGACCGTTAGAGGCACCGGCACCAAGGCCAGGATGGAAGTGTTATGCCATTGACGTTCATCCCACTTATGAATTGAACCAGTGGATGCTGGGGTTTGGGGCAGACATCATTCCATTGGGTCCTCAAGACTGGGTCGAAGACATCGCTCAAATCCATCGAAAAGCCTTGGATGGACTGAAGGATGGCCCCCAATAAACCGAGGTAAACCATCTCAAAGGACATTTTTTTGGGGCTCCGTAAATCCCTTACGGACCCGACGTGGATCGTTGTACCATGAACGCTTCCACCACCGTCCACCCCCTGCCTACAACCTCGGACATTCAAGTCCTTTCCATCGCCTATGCTGGAATCCAATTTGAAGTCCACCTCAGCTGCCAATCTCCAACTGGCCAGTTGTACAAACTGAGCCTTCCTTACGCCACCTTCTCCCAATGGCTCAGGGAACGGGTAAACCGCAAGTCAGCCATTGCACTTCTCGACGCGTTTCGAACCTTCAACGTGACCTCAGACACTTCGGGTTTACACCGCTGGAACCTCCTTCAAGTTCCCTCCATTTTAGGCAGGCCGCTTCAACTCGGTAACGCATCAAGCCGGGATTTTTCAACCCTTCAATCTGCAGCCTGATGACCACAATTGCACATCCCACCATCACAGATTTGGCAGCTGTTCGGGCCCACATCGAGGGGTTCCCATGTCCTGAAGGGTTCAGCCTTTTTGCTTGGAAAGAACTCAAGCAAACCGCGATCGGAGTTTGGCATGCCCATCTGAATGGCCGCCGCTATCGCGGGTCGCTCCATTTCTGCCGCCCCGAGTTTTACGCCATGTTGCACCAGCCGAATGGCACGCCCATTGTACCACAAGGTCTCATGAGGGGGTATCAAGCCGCCTAAGAGAACCATGGGCGCTGTGGAAAAAAGTCCCCCGCTTCACCCTGTTTAAAGGCATTCTCCGGGTAAATTCGGGATTCCGAAGAAATTTCATTCGGAAAAAAGTCGAACTCGTCGATTATTTCTGTAAATTAGTAGGGCCAAAGCTTGAGTATGTCGAATAGTGGATCCAATAACCTAGCGATCTTGCAACGAGAGTTGCGAGCTGTCCTGCAGAAGGACCATGGTTTTGAGGACCGCTACGGCACCTTGCTTTCCTACATCGGCCCAGTGGATTCAGCAGGAATGGAGGGGCTTTTGGCGCTGGCCGAAAAGAGCTCTGCAGCTGCTGGAGGGCGCACCATGATGAAGCGGATTGGCAATGTGCTGATTGAATGCCTTCAAAATGTGATGCGACACGGGCTCATCGAAGACGATGGTTTTACTCAACTGTATTTGACCCTCGAAGCCACGCCCATTGGCTTCCAAGTTCAGTGTGGCAACATGGTCGATTTCGAAATGAGGCAGCTCTTGAGTCACAGGCTGAGCGAAATCAATGGAATGGAGCCAGACGCTTTGCGCAAAGCTTACATCGAAACCCTCTGCAACGGCGAACTTTCAGACAAAGGAGGTGCCGGACTTGGACTGCTCAGTTTGGCCAAAAAAGCAAGCGGCCCCATCGAATATCGATTCGATTCTCAAGACAATGAACGGGAACTGTTCACCTTGATCATCACCGTCCAGCAGGACTGATTCCCCTTTTACGTTTTCCGTTTTTTCTCCCGCGATGCTGGGAAAAGAATGTTGTTCAGGATCAACCTGTATCCAGGTGAATTCGGGTGCAAATTCAAATCTGTAGGTGGGTCATTGACCAAATGACGGTAATCTTCCGGGTCATGACCACCATAGTAACTCCATTGGCCCTCTCCCAAAGTTCCGTGCAGGTACTTGACCGACCCTACACTTCTGCTCTCTCCTAGAATGGTCACGTCTGGCCGCACGAAGTTCTTTCTGAACGCCGTTGTTTGTCCCATGAATCCATGGATCACCCGCTCATGACTTTGGGTGAGCATCGTGGGAATCACATCCCACTTCGCAGAAAAGTCAAACAGCGTAAAGAAATCCTTCAGCTCCTTCAGCTTGCCGTGCTCTTCCGTGGCATCTACATCACTGAATTCATAAACCATGGGATCTCGAACCAAACGGTAATTCCAAAAGGCAAAGCCCTGTTCAAAATCCAACTTCTGCTGCGCCAGCGGGTCGCCTGGGTCCCCATCAAACATGGGCTCACAAATGTCTGTTTCTTGGGCTGCCAAAGCGATGTCAAAGCTGTCGGTCCCGGAACACATGGTGAACAAGAAACCACCACCCAGGACGAAGTTTCGCATCTCCAAGGCCACAGCACGCTTCATCTCACTCACCTTGGAGAAACCCAATGAAGCAGCACTGGCCTCTTGGCGGGCTTGCTCTTCCTGATACCAAGCCGCATTTCGATAGGAGCGGTAGAATTTGCCGTATTGACCGGTGAAGTCTTCGTGGTGCAAGTGCAGCCAATCGTACTTGACCAAATCTCCAGCCATCACCTCTGCATCATAGACCACATCGTACGGGATCTCTGCAAACGTCAAGACCATGGTGACCGCATCGTCCCAAGGCAACTTGCTCTTGGGGCTGTACACTGCCACTTTGGGTGCCACCTCCAATTTGACCCGTTGCTGGTTCACTTCAGGGTCGGCTATACCGTTC
>CALKHD010000125.1 GCA_938092195.1 uncultured Flavobacteriales bacterium
ATCTGGCGAAGCTGACGCTCGGGGATCCAAGCAGGGGTTCTGTCTTTTCCTGTGAGGGGGCGGCTGTAGCCGACATAGTGCTTCAGTGTCGCTGCAATGGGGGTGGGGCCTTCTTGGTACCCTTTGACCAAGGCCACACCCATTTCGCTGACCAACTTGGGTGACTCTCCGAAGGTTTCCCAGAAGCGGGGCCAACGGGCGTCGCGCGCCACGTCGAGGACGGGAGAGAAATTCCATGGAATGCCAGAAGCTCTGACTTCCATGGCTGCGTTCTCGGCGAATTTCCGAACCAGTGCCGTGTCCCATGTTGCGGCCAATCCAATTTGCTGGGGGCCGAGCACAGATCCGGAAGTGTATGTGGCGCCGTGTATGGCGTCAATTCCATAGAGGACAGGAATGCTGGTGGACTTTTTGGCGGCCGCTTCTTGGATGCCTCCAATCAATTCATGCCACTCTTCGGGACCATGAGCGTGACCGCCACAATTCAAAATGCTGCCCACCTTCAAGTCCACCAGTACCTGTTGAAGCTTGGCGGTGTCCAAACGGTGGGGCTCCTCCAAAGCAGAGGGCGTGCCCACGCACACCATGGCCAAGGTGAGTTGTGTCATTTCTCCGGCCTTGTCCTCAATGGACATTGTGGCCAGGACACTGTCAACGAAGGCTTCTTTGGAGGAGGCTGGAGCACGCTGGTTCTGGGCATTGCAAGCTGTCAGAGCGAGAGCAATGGCCAAAAATGTGGAGCCGTAGAACCAAGGAATGTGTCTCATGCGGTCAAACCGTGACGCAAGTGTACGAAATACACTTATATGAATGTGCTTGAGGGGTGCAGGAAAATGGAAGAAGAAAGGGTCGGCTCTTGCTCAATGAAAACCTGAAAAACACCAAATCGGGAATCCAAGAGGAATCCGGGGTTGCCCGTAACTTCCGACCATGATTAAAATGTGTTCTCGTGCTGGTATCTTTCTCTTGATTTCGTGTTCTCTCCTAGGCTTGCATTCATGTGGGGGCGCTCAGGGAGATGGAGAAGGTGTTGCTGGATTGGCCGATGATGGCCAGATGTTTTTCGGAAGTGTCATCGAATTGGATGGTTCTTTGGATGCGTCCGCCATGAGGTCTGTATTGGCGGAGGACGGACGGTCCAATGTGAGGTTCGAAGGGAACATCGTGAGCACATGCCCCAAAAAAGGATGTTGGATGGATGTTGCTTCTGGAGATGACACTGTCTTCGTTCGGTTCCAGGACTATGGCTTTTTTGTGCCAACAGAAGGGGCAGAAGGCAAGCGAACCATTGTTGAAGGAGAGGCCTTTTTTGACACTTTGACCGTGGATGCGCGCAGGCACTATGCCGAAGATGCAGGAGCATCAGAAGAAGAGATTGCTGCGATTGTCGAGCCTGAGTTGAAGTTGGCCTTTATGGCCACGGGCGTGATGATCGAGGGCTTGGAAACATCCGAAGACGAATGAAGGCCTCGCGGAGATTGGTCTTGGCGCTGGCCTTGCTGTCAGTCGCGGTGGTTTCTTGCGTGTCCGATGTGCAGAACCAGACCAAATCCAATAGAGGCAAATTGGCTCCAATTCAGCCTAACAAAACCTCTGAATTGGCCTTGTCGATGAGGAATTTGGACGCCGAATTGGTTCTGGCTTTGGAAGTATTGAACTCGGGCAAAGGTGTGGAGTCGCTGACCATCACCGACCACGATTTTCTGGAGTTAAACCCCACGGATTCAAGCATGTTGGTCGATGGGTTTCAGTCGCTTTCCATGGCGTTTTCGGCCCATGTTAAGGCCTTCAATGACCGGCCTGGCACGGATACCTATTCAGCTGTTGTGGGGGGGTGCATTTCCTGTCATCAACGTGCGTGCCCAGGACCTTTGGAGCGCATAGAAAAGCGACAATGGGCCGTGATCGAAGGCAAGTAGGTTTCGGCTCTTGCCCTTCATTTCGCCTTCGACCCGCATCTCGCCCTTTCCTCTATGATCAACTCCCTGAAAACAAGAAATCCGCATCGTCCAATCCAGACCTAAGTCCTTCATTTCAGATGCGGATTCTTCCAGGCATGAACCACCCAAGGGTGTTCAGCTCACAGGAATACGGGGGGTTTCCTGCGCTGCGCCTTTTTACAGGCACTCTGGACCTTTGAGCGATGTGACAGCCATGGTCGATGACCTGCGCTTGTCCTGAGAGCACCCGGACGACCTGAGTCATCTCGGTCCACTTGAACGGGTCAAGTGGGTCGACGCGACGAAGTTGCCTACGTCGGTCCAAGCTTCCAGGGACGCATTGCCTTGCGGCTGACTGTCCCACGATGCCCATCGGCACACCCCTCCACCTTGCGGCTTTGGCGTGTCGGCCCCCTGACGCCAGTCAAATGGGGCCTTCCTTGGAGTTTGTTGGGCGTGAGCTCAGCATTCTCCGACTGCTTTCTTCCCGAAGGAAGGGTGGATGCTCGCGCACCTCACTCCCCAATTTGACCGAAGTCCTCTGCCGAAACAGGTTGGGTTGCAGTCCCTCTTTTTTTCCGGGATGGAGCGTACTCCACCAGGCCGAAGCCCTGTCCATTTTCAGGACACTTTCCAAGCCAAGGTCGGCTTCAGTAACGCCTTCGCGTCCCTGGTCAGTGGCGTGAACCCCACCGAGCGGGCAAGCCCTTTCGGTGTCAACTGCATTCGGCGAACCGATCCTCCGAAGAGGTCCGTGACTTTCGCCGCGGTTGCCGTTGCTGACAGAGCAATGGTGAGGCCTTTTTTTGGAAGTTGAGGAGTTTGGGGTTGGGTAGTGATTCACAATGAAGCCACAACGGTTTTCAACAATTGTGAATAGCCGTCCCTACACGGGTCAAAAGTAAACACGCCCTGCCTCAGTCGCAATTCTGAGGCAGGGCGTGAAGAGATTCCAGGGAAAAGAATCAGCGTACAACCACAATTCTGGACGTGGCGCGGTTGCTGTTTTGAATGCCTTCGATGGTGTAGATGCCAGCAGCCCAATCGCCCACGTTGAGGGTCCATCTGGATTGGCTGAAGCCTTCGGGCATTGTCTTGCTGGCGCTGATGCGACCAAGTCCATCTCGAACGTTCACCACGACGGGGGATTCATGGTCGAATCCACTCCCGATGATGTTCACGATTTCTTCGGCTGGTGAAGGGTACGCGCTCAATTCGGCGGCATCGTCCCAGGTGCTCATTCCAGGGTTGGTGATGATGTCCTCGTCCACGCCGGGCTCATCTTCATCACATCCAGCACCCAACTCCATAGCGAACGATTCAAAATTGCCTGACTCTATGGTGTAGCTGCTGAAGATGTCGTTGGCGATCACGATGAGCTGTCCGCCACCCCATCCGTCTCCGAAACTGTCATAGAGCTCCAAATTGTAACAGCCGTCTGAAAGACAGGCTGTGTTCATGGGCTCGCCATTTGGATTGGATACTTGTCCTGAGCCTGTCATCTCGACAATGCCGTCGGCGCTCGTCATGGACCAGCTTACTTCGTCTAAAAACAGGTCGTTGACGGCGACAAACAAGAACGACACCTCGTTGAGGGAATCGCAATCCAAAGGCTGGGGGTATAGGCATGACCCGTCATCGAGAAGGGCCAACGGGTTGTAGTTGGAGGCAAGGGGGTCGGTACAACCGAAAATGAGGCTGTCACCACCGCCACCGCTGCCATCGCCTCCGCCATTGCCATCGCCGCCACCGGTAGACGAGTTGTCACAGCCGTCACCCGTGCCAAATTCGAGGGTGGCCTGGGAGGATCCTTCCAAGGCGCCGTTGGTCCATTCTATGCCATTGGCGGACTCAATCCAGAAGTAACCGCCGTTCCACGATGTGCCGCCTGCAATGTTGGTCATGGTGGCCGTGTAGCATTCTGTGGGGTCGATGCACACGTCGAGGTAATCAATGGTCAAGTCCGGGAACCCAGATTGGTCAAAAAGGACATTGCCTTGGCTGTCTGTGATGTTCAGGGCCACTTCATTGCCTGCAGAAAATGTGCAGATGTAGAGTTGAGCAGCGACTTCACCGTCGGTACATACCACTGGATACTCGCAAGAGCCATCATCTTCAGTGGCCTCTGGGTTCCAGTTGCTGGCTTCGGGGTCGGTGCATCCCGGAAGGCTGTATTCGCAACCTTCTTCGTTGACGCCCAATGCACCATAGGTCATGGACAGGTTGTTGATCATCAGGGTGTCAGCGGTCTCGCCATTCACCAGGAACTCAATGGAGCCGAACTCAGAACAGCTGGAAGGGAAGACAGTCACGTTGTAGCATCCATCGGGAATGCAACCTTCCATGACCCACTGACCTTGGTCATTCACTTCTTGGAAGTAAGCGTTCCACCAGGAGTTCTCATTGTTGATCCAGACTTCGGCGATGGGGCTTTGGAACAAAGAGTCGCACCAGTCTTGGGCTCCCAAAGAAGTCTGAATCACCGTGAGCGTATTGACTGAGCTGCAGTCTATGGGATACTGACAGCAGCAGTCGAGGGTGGCGTTTGAATCGAAATTCAAGGCTTCGGGATCCATACATCCCCAGACTTCAACGTTGCCATTTCCGTTGCCGCCGGATCCGCCTGAACCATCCAAGAGGACTCCATTGCATGCAGGGTCAACGCCGACAGCAAAGGAGGCGT